>JANPOJ010000413.1:0-14360 GCA_031427935.1 Ilumatobacteraceae bacterium
ACTCGGTGCATGTTCGTGGGCATCCCCCTGGCTATGTGCTGGTACTCAAATCTCTCCATGTCGTTGGACTCGGTGGAGTATGGCCGGTGGTGATGTTGTCGGTGGTTTCAGCAGGCGTCGTTGCCGCGGCGGTGTTGGTAGCTGTCCGGGCGATCGCCGGCGAGGAGTGGATGCGCCGTTGCGCGCCGTTGCTGGTCGTCGCGCCCTACGCCATTTGGATGGTGACATCCGCGGATGCGTTTTTCACTGCTATCGCGGCGCTGGGCGTTGCCGCGGTCGCTGAGGGAGTGACGAGGCCTCGTCGTCAGAGCCTGTGGTTCGGACTCGTCGCCGGATTGCTGCTCGGTTCGCTCCTGTTCCTCACGTATCTCGGCGCGATCTTCCTGACGGTTCCCGCGGTGGTGGTGATCGTTGCGGTCGTCCAACGCAGGCGCGGCGCGTTGATCACGCTTCTCGGCGCCGCCGTGACCGGGATGGCCGTGGTCGCCGTGTTTCGGGTCGCAGGTTTCTGGTGGTTCGATGGTGTCACCGCGACCAAGCGTCAATACGCGGCGGGCACCGCCCAGTTCCGAGAGTGGGGCTATTTCAAGTTCGGCAACATCGGCGCAGCAATGTTTGCCATCGGGCCCCTCACGGTCGCCGGCTTTGGCACCTTGCGCAATCGTCGGATGTGGTTGCTGGTGGGTGGCGCAGCAGCGGCGTTGCTGGTCTCGCATCTGTCGCAATACACAAAGGCCGAGGTAGAGCGCATCTGGTTGTTGTTCTATCCGTGGTTGGTGCTCGCCGCCGCTGGACTCGTGGCACAGTCTCGGCGCTGGATGACGGCGTCGCTCGTTGCTGCTCAGGCGTCGTGCGCGGTGATGCTGCAAGCAGCGCTGGTGACGAAATGGTGAATCCAGCGCTACATCAATGCCTGCGGACGCGGCCCGATGCACGTGCGCAACGGTGCGTTGGCGAACTCGCTCATTCCATCTGCGAAGCTGATGCGGGCCCGAAAGTTCAGGCGTTGCGCGGCGCGCTCGGGGCTGGCGAACACGTGGCGTATGTCGCCCAGTCGATAGCCGCCGACTACCTGCGGCTGTGGCGCGCCAGCGGGTCGCAGCGCGGCTGCCATGTCGAGAATTGTCTTGGGAGTGCCCGAACATACGTTGAACGGTCCGGACGCCGGTTCGTCGTTGGTCAATGCCAGCACGTTGGCATGAGCCACATCGGCAACATGCACGAAGTCTCTGCGTTGACCACCGTCCTCGTACACTTGCGGCGCTTCGCCACGTTCGTACGCGCTGCGGAACAGGCTGGCCACGCCCGCATATGGGGTGTCTTTCGGCATGCGTGGGCCGTACACATTGTGGTAACGCAGCGACGTGACGCAACACCCGGGATGCTCGCGCTGGTAGGCGTTACACAGACCCTCTTGGGCGAGCTTGGTGGTGGCGTAGACGTTGCGCGGATCGAGCCAGTGATCTTCCGGCACCGGCTCACTGTTCAACGATCCGTCGCACAGTGGGCACGGTGGATCGAAGACTCCGGCATCCAAGGCGTCAACCGTGCGGGCGGCCGGCCGCACCACACCGTGTTCTGTGCATCGGTAGCGTCCTTCGCCGTAGACCACCATGCTCGACGCCAGCACGATCCGACCGGTGAAGCCGATGTCGTGCAAGGCGCGGAGCATGCAGGCCGTGCCGAGATCATTGCGGCTCACGTAGTCGGCGACGTCAGCGAAATCGACACCCAATCCGACCTTCGCCGCCTGGTGGCACACGGCGTCGACGTTGTGCAGCAGGCGCGGCCAAACGTGGTTGTCACGCACGTCGCCCCAGACGCATTCGGCGTCAGGGCTCAGACCCATCGGAACGCCGTCGTGGGCCGCCGGATCGAGGTCATCGATCACGACGACCTCGTGACCGAGGCCGACCAGCTCGTCGACAATGTGCGAGCCGATGAATCCTGCGCCACCCGTAACGAGAACCCTCATCGTCCGACGCTGTTATCCACCCGGTGAACCAACATGCCTGATGTCATCCTTCCAGCGCTCAACGAAGCCGCCGCAGTCGAATGGGTGTTGCGTCGCATGCCCAATGGCTACCGGCCGATCGTGGTTGACAACGGGTCGTCCGATCGCACCGCGGAAATTGCTGCAGCCTTGGGAGCGACGGTGGTGCACGAGCCGCTGCGCGGCTTCGGCTCGGCATGTTGGGCGGGCTTGCAGGCGGCGACCGACGATGTCGTGTGTTTCATGGACTGCGACGCGTCGCTTGACCCGGTCGCGCTGCCGCTGGTCGCGGGGTATGTCGAACGTGACGAAGCCGACCTGGTGATAGGCGCACGAATTGCTGAGCGTGGCGCATGGCTGGCACATGCACGCCTGGCCAACCGCGTGCTCGCTTTGGAAGTCCGCCGGCGTACCGGCTTGCGGCTGGCCGATCTGGGGCCGATGCGAGCCGCTCGTCGTCACGATCTGTTGTCGCTGAACCTGCGTGACCGCCGCTCGGGTTGGCCGCTGGAGATGGTGCTGAGGGCTCGAGAGGCCGGGTGGCGAGTGCGCAATGTTCCCGTCGAATACCGCGAGCGCGAAGGCCGATCGAAGGTCACCGGCACCGTTCGGGGCACGGTGCGGGCAATCGGCGACATGGGTCGCTTGTTGCGAGACCAAAGGAGTCGCTGACCGATGCATGTGACCATCATCGCCAAAGCGCCGGTGGCCGGTGAAGTCAAGACCCGGCTGTGTCCGCCGTGCACTCCCGAGCAGGCTGCCAGGATTGCCGCTGCTGCCTTGGCCGACACGTTCGCCGCGGTCGAGGAGGTGGCAGCTGCCACCGGCGCGAGACGGGTGCTGTTGTTGGACGGTGCCCTTCAGGACTGGATGCCGACAACGTTCGAGGTGGTCTCCCAGCGCGGCGACGGTCTGGAACAACGGCTGTGCAACGGCTTTGTCGATCTCGGGCCAGGGGTGATCGTGGGAATGGAGACTCCGCATGTCGTGTCGGCCCTTGCCGGCGCGATCGACGCTGCCAGATGCGGCATCGACACGATCGGCCTGGCCCTCGACGGTGGCTATTGGATGATCGGGCTGTGCGCCGAGAGCGCGGCGATGGCACCTGATCTGTTCGAAGGGGTGGCAATGAGCGCTACGCACACCGGGCTGAGCCAGATTGGCCGGCTGCATGCACACGGTCGTCGGGTGCGGCTGCTGCCGATCGCACGGGATCTTGACACCGTCGAGGATCTCAAGGCCGTCGTCGTATCCGGTCGAGGCGGCGCCTTGGCGGCGGTTGCCGCCGACGTGCTCGCCTCCCGGGATTGAGTGTTGCGGGGTTGAGTCTTGCGCTGAGTGGGACCGACCGGCCCCGACGTGAATCATGCTCAACGAATGCCGAGCTTGGCGTCGGCGCCTTCCGGCATACCTCCGATCGCAGCGAGCAACGCGGTGGCCGGTATCGACAGCGGCAGGATCGTGCGGGTCAGTAGCAGGTCGGTGTCGAGTCTGCCATTGCGCACCGTGGGGCCGAAACTGCCCCAGAAGGCTCCATCGGCTGTGATGGTCAACTCGCTCGGTATGTCGCGGGCGACGGCGCGCACGCCGAGCCCGAGCTCGTCAGCTCGGCCGCGTCTCACGATCGGGCGCACAAGGTGATCGTCGACGGCAACCCCGAGCGAGGCGACGAGCTCTCTCAGTGGATCGAGTGCTGGATCGTCGAGCGGCCCCGCGGTGGTGGTGGCGATGCGAACTCGTACCCCGCGGGCGATCAGCCGAGGTACTGCCTCGACGACCTTGGCGAAGTTGTCGGGCCCGCGGGCCATGTCGTTGACATCGGGCAGGTGTGAATCGAGGGAGATCTGCAACGCCACGTCCGGATGGGCCAACTTGGCGGCGCGTTCGAAGCGCTCACCGGCAAACAGCGTGCCATTGGTGAGCAGGACCAGCGGCAGGTGCTGTGCCATCTCGAGCACGGCTTCGGGCAGCCATGGCAATAGGAACGGCTCGCCGCCGGTAACACCCAGCGCGGTGAACCCGAGTTCCTTGGCCTGCTCGGCGACGGCAACCATCTGTTCGGCACTCAGGATCCTGCGCTCGCTGCGCGGGGAGGATTCGGTGAGGCAGTACGAGCAGGCCAGGTTGCAGTGGTAGTTGGAGTACAGCCACACACGGCCCGGCAGCGTGCCATTGTGCACCGCTTCAGCGATTGGACGGCTCGGCGCCAGCGTGTCTGTCATGACATGCCTTCGTCGGCGAGTCGTTGCAGCACGTGCGGTGCCGTCGGCAACTGGAAGCCGGTGGCGAAGCGGTTGAGAAACATCGTGGCGCCGACCGTCACCGATATCTCGATCAAGACGTGCTCACCCCAATGTTGGCGAGCTGCCTGCCAGACATCGTCAGGTATCGGGCCAGTCGCCCCGCCCAGCGCGTCGATCCAGCCGATCAATGCCCGCTCGGATTCGGAAGGAAACCCGTCCTCCAACGGGATGTCACCGCGCAGGGCTCGCACCTCGGTCGGTGTCAGCCCGGCATCGAGCGAAACAGTGGTGTGGGCGTGGATGCAATACGTGCAACCCTGCAAGGCCGACGTCCGAAGGATTGCGAACTCCTTGGCCCGTACCCCGACAGAGCCGGCACTCAGCGCCGGGCCGACGAACCCGAGTGCCGGGCCGAGTAGCTCGGGCACGGTAGCCAGAGCGGCCACGATCGGACCGGGATCGCCGCCGACGAAGTACTGCTGAGCGGACAGGGGTGCCCGGTCGACGTCGAGGAGTTCTACACGGGCCATCGCACCATCATTCCCCATCGAGCCGGACAGAAGGCTCGCCGTTGCGCGAGTTTCGCAAATGTTTCGCTACTGGTCGCGACACGACCAGAGTGGGGCGAGTACCGTCCCGAGTGTGACGAGCCACCTGCATCATTGGGAATCCGTGTGGGCATCGAAGCGATTCAACGAGGTCAGCTGGTATCAGACCGATCCGCAGCCCTGAAGCGATCTCGTGCGCCGCGTGTCGGTGCCATCGAACCGGGTTGCGCTGATCGGCGCTGGGGCCTCGGCGCTGGTGCTCGACCTCGTGCAGCACGGCTATCGGTCGATCGATGCCGTCGATCTTTCACGTGCTGCGCTCGATCAGCTCGGCGAACGGCTCGGACACACCGCAGGTGTGGTCCGATTCGTCTGCGCGGATGCGCTCGATTTGGTGTTCGATGGTCAGGTCGACGTCTGGCACGACCGCGCCACCTTTCATTTCCTCGTCGATCCGGACGACCAGGCTGAGTATGCAAACCGGGCCGCCGCCGCTGTGCGACCGGGTGGACACCTCATCATCGCAACTTTCGCCGCAAACGGACCCCAGCACTGCAGCGGCCTTCCCATTGCCCGGCACTCTGCAGCGGCGTTGAGCGTGCGGTTTGCAGAGGGGTTCGACCTCATCGAGGCTTTCGGTCACGATCACGTCACCCCGTGGGGCGACGTGCAGCCGTTCACCTATGCCATCTTTCGGCGTCGTCTTGTTGTCAGGTGAGGATCTGAGATGACCGCCACGTGGCGTCGCGCTGGAGTGGGCACGGCGATGGGTGCCGTAGCACTGATGACGGCTTGCTCGAGCACCTCGGGTGGAGCATCTGGGTGTGCTCCGAGCCCGTATCGGCATCGCCCGCCGCTCATCATCGCCCACGCTGGTGGCGAGGGTCTCGGACCGGCAAATTCGCTGCTCGCGATGCAACGTTCGATGGCCGCCGGTGCGGATCTGCTGGATGCTGATCTGTGGATGACCAGCGACGGTGTCATCGTCGCCCATCATGATCGCAACTTGTCGAGCGGCACCGACGGCAGGGGCAACATCGACCAACACACCTGGGCTGAACTACAGACGGTCGACCTACGTTCCGGCTGGAAGGGCGATCCGATCGGTCAGCCAGTGAGAATCGCGTCACTCGACCAGATCCTGTCTGCGTTCCCTGGTGTGACGATCTCGTTGGAGATCAAGCAGGCGACACCGTCGATGGCCAAACCGCTGTGCGAACTACTGACCAGCCGGGGCGCCCTCGGTCGTGTCTACCTCAGTGCCAAAGACGACACCGTGCGCGCCGAAACCCAGGTCGACTGCGTCGGGTCGACGTTGGTCCACACCGTCTATCGAGATGTTGTGGCGATGCGCCAGGCCCACGAGGCCGATGGCACGTGGTGCGCCCCAGCGCCGATTGGCCAGCCGCCGTTTGCCGACAATTTGCTTGATGCGGCGAACATCGACTGGTCGCACGAGCGCGGTATGGCCATATACACCTGGACGGTCGATGATCCCGAGACGCTGCGGCGGTTGGCAGAGGCCGGTGTCGACGCTGTCTACACCCGTCGCCCGGACATTGCGCACAAGGTGTTTGCGAAGCTAACTGGAAGCTGATCGACCGATGGGTCGACGCCTTGGTCACCTGGACGCGCTCGTAGGATCACACGCGTTGGCAGAGGTGCAGCGACCGAGGATCTTCAGCAGACGGTCGGGGTACGACGTGTAGATTCCATCGACCCCGAGACCGACCAAGAGGCGCATGTCAGCGTCGTCGTTGACCACCCAGGTCAGGATGGCAACCCCATGCTCATGTGACCAAGACAACGAAGCGCGATCAACGATTTCGCGGCCGTCGACTCGGAATGGTGGCTGGTCGACGGTGACAGCCGGGACGAAATGTGTGTCGCCGCGGGCCTTGGCATCGCGAGACGCGTACACGTCTTGCATGATGGCGCTGGTGCGCACATCGGGGCACAGCGTTCGGAACTCGAGGATTTGTTGGTCACTATTGGAACCGACGAAGACGTCGTTGAATCGGTGGTAATGGTGGAGAAGGTCGCAGACGGGTTTGACCATCGCCGTTGACTCGTCCTTGAGGTCGAGCGAAAGCAGCGCGGTCGGGAACTTCTGAAGGATTGACTCGAGTTTGGGTATCGAAACACCGATGCCACGGAAGGGGTGTTGGGCGATGTCATCCTTCGCGCCGGCGCCGGCAGGGGCGAATGCCCAACCGGCGTCGAGCTGACTCAGTTCGTCGTACGTCATCTCCTGCACCGTGCCCTTGGCGCCGGTTATGCGGTCGACGGTGGGGTCGTGGAACGCGATCACGACGCCATCGCCGGATAGGCGCAGGTCGACGTCGACGACGTCGGCGCCCATCGCCATTGATCGCTCGAAGGCCAGCAACGTGTTCTCCGGAAAGAGGCCGTCGCCACCGCCGTGCGGGATGACCAATGTTCGCCCGGTTCGGAACGGATTTGTCGGATCCTCAATCGCGGTGCTGGCGCCGACCTCGGGCTGCGACGTGATCGAGTGAACCACAACCGTGGCGGCAACGAGGGCGACGATTGCGGCGGCGGCGACGAGCAGGCGCCGTCGAGATGATCTCATCGTGCCACCACCTCTCGTCCACCGGGATCTCAAGACTGACATGGTAGACCCGCGCGGTCGGCGCTCATTGGCGGCCTGCTACAGCTCACCCATGTCGTGAAGGAGTTTGACCATCACGTCGGGCCGTCGCGTGTAGATGCCGTCGATGCCCATCTTGATCAGGTCGGTCATGTCCTTCGGGTCGTCGACGACCCAGGTGAGCACGGCGATGCCCTTGCTGTGCGAGTACGCGAGGAAGTCGGAAGAAATGCGTTTCGTGCCATCATCGGCGAGAAATGCCGGCTGGCCGACGAGCTGCTTGGTGACGAACGTTGTGTCGCCCGCGTCGCGAGCTGCCCGCATTGCACGTCGCTCTGCGTCGGTACCCGAGGTATGCACCTCGGGGCACAACCCACGAAACAACATGACTTGCTCGTTGGTGTCCACGCCGATGTACACATCGGTCGTGCGATCAAGCAATCTCAGCAGTCTGCAGAGCGGTGCGACCGCCTCTGTCCGAAGGTCCTTCAAGTCGAGCGTCACGAGTGTGTGTGGAAACCTTCGGAGGATCGATTCGATGGTCGGAATGGTGATGCCCGTGCCGCGGAGCGGATATTGCCCGTCGCGCTCGAAATTCCACGCTGCGTCGAGTGTCGCCAGTTCGGCGTATGGCTTGTCATTGACTGAACCGGTGCCGTTCGTGGTTCGTTCCAGCGTGCTGTCGTGGAAGGCGATTGGGACGTCATCAGCGGTGAGGGAAACGTCTGCGTCGATGACGTCGCCACCCATCTCGATGCTGTGTTCGTAGGCATAGAGCGTGTTCTCAGGAAACAACCCGTCACCCCCTGCGTGAGGAATGACGAGAGGGCGACCGATTCGAAACGGATTTCCGGTCGGCGTCGCTCCGACCTTCGCGGGCGCAACTGACGAGGCCGCACAACCAGTGAGAATCAAACCACAGCAAGTCAGCGCCACCAGAACGGACCGGTTTCGTGCATCGTTCACCACCGACCTCCACCGCAATCATGATACGCAGGCCGAGGTATCGCTTCTGAAAATGCCGCCGAGCTCAGTTTCGCGAATTGTTCGACACCATTTCGCCCGCCGTCCGTGACGGATCGGATCGGGGTGCGTACGGTGATTCTCGGCTGGCCAGCCGCATGTCGTTCAATCCGCTACCCGAAAGGTTCCCATGAAACGAATACTCGTGGCAGTTCTCGCTGCCACCACGTCGCTGGCCGCCGTGTCTACCCACGCCGACGCCAGTGATTCGCGCAAGCAGACTCTGACCAGCGCTGTCGAGGATCGTGTCGCCAACACGGCGACGCTTCCAATTCATCAAGGTATCGACGCCGGGGGCCAGTCGTTCTGGTACGTGGTCACCGACTCATCGAATCAGAAGGACGCTCGCAGCCGCGGCGTGAACTACTCACCGAAGTTGGCCAACGCCCGAGGCACATCCGCCGTCCAATCAGGCTCGATCATCAACGGCGTCCTGCACGTCGCGGCAACCGTCGACTTCTCGCCGACACGCGTCGTCGTTCCTGACCCCAATATTGGGTTCCCGCCCCTGGCTGCGTCACCTGGGTCGATTGGCGAAAATGGCTACACCCCGCTGGTCGCCCTGTCGAACGGCGTGGTGATCAACGCGCCGCACATCGCCAACGACACCGGGCTGCACGACAAGTTGATCGGTGCCCCGGATCTTGTTGGCGGCACCGCGACCTTCAAAGAGACCGAAGGGTTCTACAACGACAAGGAGATCTACTACGTGTCGTTCGAGGTCTCCAACCCCGACGTCGCCCCTCTGGAGGGCGGCACCTTTGCTCCCGCGTTGAACGGTGCACCCGGGATTGGTTCCAACGATCCGAAGACCTCGGCACGATCGCAGATCGTCCCATTCGTCAACGGCCAGACTGGGATCGAAAACCCCAATCGCCAGGGTCTCAACTCTGCGCTGCTTGGACAAGGCGACCCCTTGAATGTGACCAACTCTGCTCCTCACAATGACAAGTACAGCCCGCTGTGGGATGCACACCCAGCGATCTGGACCGAGACGGCAATTGCCGCCGGGGTGCGCACACGGCAGATGAAGTTCGACGACATCCGCGAACTCGCCGACAGCGGCTACATCACCGGGCCTGGCGGCACGTTCGGCCCAGGTGGGTTCATCGTCAACTGCCCGGTGGTCAGCTTCGGCTGAGACCCTTTCTGCAGCGACACTCACCACCGGAGGCCCGACCGCTACAGAAGCGGTCGGGCTGAACGGCGATGACCACGAGCACAATCATCGGTCCGGGCCCTACGTGCAGGTGTCGCGGCTCGGCAACCCGCCGTTCAAACGAGGTCATCGTCCCGATGGGGGACTAGGACCGGTGGAACAAGCTGTCGCCGACGCAGGATGACCAATTCGCCAAGTACGTCGCCCAGCCCGAGCTGGCCAAACTGCTGCCGGTGCTGTACCCGGCGTGTTCCCCAACCTCGCCGCATACACCGCCGACCGCGCCGACCTCCTGGCGATCCTGCTGACCGGAATCCCCGCGGGAATCATCCCGGGCTTCCAGAACTTCACCGGCACGACCCAGGTAGATCTTCTGCGCTTGAACGTGGCAATCCCGCCAGCAGCGAGCCAGCACATCCTCGGTATTCTCGGCGGTGATCTCGCCGGGTTCCCCAACGGACGTCGCGTGCAAGACGACATCACCACAATCGACTGCGTGCCATTGCCGGAGCGACGATCCCACTGGTGGATCCTGCGTTCACCGCCGACGAACGTGTCCTATCTCGACACGTTCTCATATTTGGATCACCCCACGAGCGGCTACGACACCGTGCCGTTGAACGTCGGTGCACCATGACGAGCTTCGCACCACCCGACATGCCCTGGCGCAAATGCGCCACCACAGTTCAGCTCTGTGGGGCGCCGTAGAGTTCGGCTTCGATCGTGGCTTGCAGGGGGGCGATGTGTTGGTCTTCGCAGCTGGTGAGTGCGGCTGCGATGGCGAGCTCTTCGCCTTGTAGTTGGTGGAGGCTGTCGAGTGCCGGGCCGGTGAGTGTCGTGGGGTCTTGGCCTTGGACGATTGCGGCGAGGCGTTCGTGGAGGTCGGCTTCGACTTGGGTGGGGGTGTCGTATTGGTAGCCGTCGGCTCGCATGCATTCGGACCAGTTCTTGGTGGCTGCGATCATCCGTGGGTCTTGTTCGAGGCGGACGTCGGCCGGGTTGATGTAGGAGCCGCTGATCTCGGTCGGGGTGTAGGTCTGTTCGGATGCGGTGCGGGTGCATCCGCCGGTCTGGGAGAAGTCTTCGGCTTCGAGGGCGCGAGCGTGGTTCCAGTCGGGTGCCTCTCCCCAGAGGGACCGTTTGAAGGCGATCTGGTCGGGGGGCGGTAGGCCGTGGAGGTAGTCGGCGTTCTGTGTTCCAGCTCCGAAGGCGACGATTGGCTGGTTGAACTGGGTGGTGATGCCGAGGCCGTACTGTTTGACGTAGTCGTCGCTGGACACACCTGGGGCGGTTTGGTCGCTTTTCATGGCCTGCTTGACCGTCACGAAGTCGAGGGCGATGTATTGGAAGCCGGCATCGGTCATGCATTTGGCGATCAGGCCTTCGGTTTTCTCGATCCGCGCGGCGAGTTCGGTGAGCGATAGGCCGAACTCCTCGGGCGCGGCGCTTGCGGAGTTACCTGCGACGCTGCCGGACGTCGCAGGCCCCGACCCGCACCCGGCGGTTGTCGACATCAGAGCGATGGCTGCGATGACGATGCTGTGCCGACTGATGGGGTGGGGGGTAGCTGATTGCATGGTGTCTGTCTCCTTGGCTCTCGATGGTTCGTGTTCGACGATGGCATTTCGTCGCTGAACCTGAGCTGACTCGGTGCGTGACAGTTTCAGGTGGCAGTCAGGTTCGACGTGTACATGTGAACAGGAAGCCATCACGAGAGGAGGTTGCGATGGATAGTCGAAGGGCTGCGGGCATCGTGATCGGCGCGGTCGTCGCTGCGTCGGTCGCTGGCTTCGTTGCTGGTTCGCGGATCTCGTCACCGGCTGAGGTTGCGTCGCGCACCGCTGCTCCGCAGGCGTCGTTGATCTTGGTCCCGGTGGAGAAGCGGGTGCTGTCGACCGAGGTCGTGACGAGGGGCACGGGACGCTTCGGATCACCGCAGAAGTTGTCGGTGTCTACCTCGGCGCTCAAGCCGAGTGCTGGGCTCGTGGCCCAGCTGCCCGTCGCTGGCGCGACACTCGTCGAGGGCGGTGTGGTGGCGAGCGCGTCGGGCCGACCGCTGTTCCTCCTCGTTGGTGGCCGGCCGATGTCGCGCGACCTTGGCCCTGGGTTGAGCGGCGATGACGTGCGCCAACTGGAGGAGTCACTCAATCGGCTGGGCTTTGACCCTGGCCCGATCGACGGTGTGTACGACGCCGCGACCGAGGCTGGTGTGCAAGCGTGGTATCTGGCGAACGGGTACTCGCCGGTCACCGCGACCGCCGACCAGCTGAGTGCGATCCGTGCGCGCGAAGCAGAACTGGCAGGCGCGTCGTTCGACCTGACAGCAGCCAATGACGCGGTCACCTCTGCGCAAGGCGGCGTCGTCAACGCCCAGTCCGCATCGTCGACGGCCGTCCGCCGCGCCGAGGCCACCACGCGCGGCATCACCCGATCACAGCAAGAAGCTGACGCGGCAAACCAAGTCGCTGCAAATGACGTGGCCGCGAAGCAAGCGGTGCTCGACGAGTTGAGAGCGGGCGGCCCGGCCCGACCGGCGAGCGCGGCGCAGGTCCGGGCGGCAGAAGCTGATCTCGCTGCGGCACGCACGAATGAGACCGCTGTGCGAGCGTCCGGGCAACGCGCCGTGGCCGACGCCCAGCGCAACGTGGATCAAGCTCCGGCTCGGCTCACTGCCGCACAATCCGCCGCGAGAGTGGCCGACGACGCGGCCGCAGCTGACGTCGCCGCCAAACAGGCCACCTACGACGGAGTGTCGGCCGCGCCGTCATCGACTGCCGCCGAGGTGGCGGCAGCGCTGTCCGACCTGACAGCGGCGCAAGCCAACGCCGCCAACCTCCACGAGACGGGGCTGCAGGCCGTCGCCGAGGCGCAGGCGCTCTTGGCCAACGCGCCGATGGTGCTTGACGGGGTCCGGCTTCGGGCCACGGCCGACACCGATCTGGCCGTCGCCGATGTCGCCGCCAAGGATCTCGCTCTGCAGAACCTGACGAAGCCCCCGCCGCCGACGGCCGCGGAGATCGCCACAGCGGAACACGATCTGGCGACCGCAATTGCCAACCGGGACTCGGCTCGTTTGGCAGGCGAGCGCTCTGTTGACGAAGCATCGACCGCGGCGGCCGACGCGGCCGATCAGGTCACGGCGACCGCTTCGGCCGTCGTCACCGCTGAAGGCACCCTGACGAACGCGACGGCTGGACTCGCGACGCGATCAGACATGGTGACCCTCGCCGCCCGAGCAGCCGACCTCGCCAATCGGCGATCTGGAGTGCAGGTTCCCGCCGACGAGGTGGTGTTCGTCGCTGTCGCTCCGGTACGAGTCAAAGAGGTGCTGTTGGTCGTCGGAGACCCAGTGACCGGCGCAGTCGCGACGGTCACTGATTCGGTCGTGCACGTCGACGCCGGGCTGGCGCTGGCCGACGCTGCACTCGTACGGACTGGTATGAAGGTTCGCATCGAGGAACCCGACCTCGGCATCGCCGCCGATGGGGTCGTCGCCACGGTGGCTGCTGCTCCGGGGACCAATGGCGCCGACGCGTTTCATGTCTATGTCGCGATCGACGTCGAGGCTCCGCCGGCGAACCTGGTCGGTGCCTCGGTGAGGTTGACGATTCCGGTCGAATCGAGCGGGCAATCGGTGCTGGCGGTACCGGTCAGTGCGTTGACGTTGGCAGCCGACGGTTCGTCGCGTGTGCAGCGCAGCGTCGGTGGCGTCACCGATTTCGTCACCGTGATCCCGGGGCTCTCCGCTTCAGGCTACGTCGGGATCACTGCGACCTCAGGCGACCTGCAACCGGGGGACCTGGTCGTGATCGGTGTCGATCAGCCGTCGACACCGGGCGCGCCATCACCACCGGACACTGTGGCCGCGACCGAGACCAGCGTCGCCACCGAGACCAGCGTTGTGCAGTCTGGTGGCACAGGTGGTTGACGAAGGTGTCACCCTGGCTCCGGTCATCTCGTTGTCGTCAATGGGGAAGCGTTTCGACTCCGAGCCGCCCGTCGATGCGCTCGTCGATGTGAACCTGGCTGTCAGTGCTGGTGAGTGGGTGGCGATCGTCGGCCCGTCCGGGTCCGGCAAATCGACGTTGTTGAACATCGTCGGCTGCCTCGACACGCAGACGTCGGGCTCATACTGCTTCGATGGGATCGAGGTCTCCGACCTCAGCGACAAGCAGCGCGCCGGTCTGCGTTGTCGGGGGATCGGCTTCGTGTTCCAGTCGTTTCATCTCCTTGCGCATCGCACCGTGACCGACAACGTGATGCTCGCCGATGTGTATCGGATGGCACCGTTCCACGATCGACGAGCCCAGGCCGCGGCCGCTCTCGACACCGTCGGCCTCGGTCACCGCGCCGAGTTCCTGCCGACGAGGTTGTCCGGTGGGGAACGCCAGCGCGTCGCGATTGCTCGGGCGATCGCTGGTTCGCCGCGGTTGCTGCTGTGCGATGAACCGACCGGCAACCTCGACTCGACGACCACCGCGTCGGTGCTCGAGTTGTTCGCCGAGTTGAATCGTCAAGGGATGACGATCATGATGATCACCCACGAGCACGACGTGGCCGAGCGAGCAGGCCGGCGAGTGGGCATCACCGACGGCATGCTGACCGAGGCCCACCGATGAGGACGTTCAGGCGCATCCGTCAAAGCCTCGCCGCAGAGGAGACGCTCGTCGCGCCTTCGGGCTTGACGATCCGCGATCTGGCCAACGAAGCCACCGCCGGGCTCTTCGAGCGACCGGGACGCACGGTCCTCACCGTATTCGGAACGGTCTTCGGTCTGGCATCG
>JANPOJ010000414.1:0-15921 GCA_031427935.1 Ilumatobacteraceae bacterium
ACGAGACGTCCCTGGATCGCGATCGCGGCGACGGCCGCATCGGTGAACGGCCCGCCCAGCGAATCGAGGATCACGGTCGGCTGGTACGACTCGACGGCGGCTTCCAGGCCCTCTGCGCCGGTCACGACGACGTTGTCGGCACCGTTGGCCGTGATGCCCTCGACCTTGCCCGCCGAACCGGTCTGACCCCACACCGTTGCCCCGGCGGCCTTCGCCAACTGCACGGCGATGGCGCCCACCCCGCCGCTGGCACCCAGCACGAGCACCTTGTCGGCGGCCTCGACACGCGCCCGGGCGTGCAAGGCCTGCCATGCAGTGATGCCGGCCACGGGGAGAGCCGCGGCTTGGGCGAGATCGACACCGTCGGCGAGGGGCAGCAGCCACGCGTCGGGCACGGCGATCCGGCTGCAGTACAGGCCCTGGCGAATCACACCCATGCCACCGCCGCGCACCAGCACCGGCCCACCGCCGGCGTGGCCGGTGGCTTCGGTGCCCGGCGTCCATGGCAGGTTGGCGGCTGCGGCGCCGATCGAGCCCTGGGTGATCCACACGTCAAGTGGGTTGACCGACGCGTAGGCGATGTCGACGAGTTGTTCGCCTGGGCCGGGCTGAGGATCGGGGAGCTCGTCGAGCTGAAGGGTTCCGCCGATGGAGTGAAGTCGGGCTGCGCGCATCGGGCCACTGTATGTCGAGTCATCCGGCGCACGCCGAGCCGATAGCTTGCCTGCGATGATCATCCTCGACGGCGGCACCGGCACCTTGATCCAGGCGCTCGGCGCGCCGATGCACGGCGATACGTGGTGCGCCGACGCCAACCTCACCCATCCCGACATCGTCCGACAAGCCCACCGTCAGTACCTCGATGCCGGCGCCGAAGTGCTGATCGCCAACACGTACGCGACGAGCCCGCTGCTGTTCAACCACCTCGGCCGCGACGACGATGTGGCACTGATCGATGCCGCGGCGGTGCAGTTGGCGCGCGAGGCCAGCGGGGGATCGGTGCCGGTGGCCGGGTCGTTCTCGGTGATGCGACCGGGCATCGTCGGCAGTGACCGCAGCGAGATGCTGCAGCAGTGGTCGGAATCCGAGGCGCGTCGATTGTTCGCCGCCAAAGCCGCGGGCTTCGTGAAGGCCGGCGCCGATGTGATCGCCATGGAGATGATGCGCGACGGCGACTACTCGGTCTGGGCCACCGAGGCTGCGGCCGCCACCGGCCTGCCGGTGTGGGTCGGCATCTCCGTCGAGCAAGACGACGCTGGTTCGCTGGTCGGGTTCGGTCGCCCCGACTGGCCCCTCGACAACTTCATCGACTCGCTGCTGCGGTCGGCCCCGGCGATGGTGTCGGTCATGCACAGTGCGCCGCACGTGACGACGCCCGCACTGGAGGTCGTGCGCCATCACTGGCGCGGCTCGCTGGGGGCCTACGCCGAGTCGGGCTACTTCGCCATGCCCGACTGGCAGTTCGTCGACATCATTCCCGAGGCCGAGTACGTCGACATGGCCAAACACTGGGTCGAGGCGTTCGACCTGGCGATGATCGGTGGCTGCTGCGGCATCGGCCCCTCCCACATCGCCGCCCTCCGCGACGCCTTCAAGAACTGAGTGGAGTGTCTCACGCTTCCCTGGGTGCCGTTGATGTCACTCCACTCGGGTTAGACGGCGCCGGCGAAGATCGGGTCGGTGGTCGGGGCTTCCACGCCGGCCTCGGGTTCGACGGTCACGGCCCATTGCGATGGTGAACCGTTGACGGCCACGGGCTTTCGGACCCGGCCGCCGTCGGCCCGGTCGAGCATGTGCATGGGGTGGGGGCCGGCGTCGTCGATCATCCACAGCTCGTAGGCCTTGCCGGTTCCCGGGTCGATCAGGCCGTCGCCCATCACCACGGCCTGCTCGAGCGTGGGCGACCAGGCGATCTTGAACGAGCCGGTTCCGGTCCCGCGCAGCGTTGCGATCTTCACGTCGGGCTCGGCGAAGACCCGTGCCGCGGCGTCGGCGTAGCCGTTGGAGTCGCTGGAGCGTCGCCCCACCACGAACGCACCGAGCGCGATCAGGATCAATGCCGCGGCGACCGACATGGTCCGCATCATTCGTTGACGGCGCTGCCGATAGGTAGCCAGATCGACGACCACATCGGGCAGGAGCGGGGAGAGTTGGCGGGTTGCGTTGATCTCGGCCATCACGTTGGCCTTCAGCGACGCGGGAGGTGCGACCGCGCCGGCAGCGGCGACCTGTGACAGCGTCTCGCGGAAGCCGGCGACCTCAGGGCGGCAGACCGAGCAGGACGGGTAGTGCGCCTCGAACTCGGCGCGCTCGCGCTCGTCGACGGCATCGAGCGCATACGCCGCGGCGAGTTGATGAATGTCGGCGCCGCTCACGTGGCAACCCCCAGTTCATCGCGCAATCGAATCATTCCGTCACGAATCCTCGTCTTGATGGTTCCTTCTGCAACATCGAGGAGCAAGGCGACCTCGCGGTAGCTATGTCCTCCAAAGTAGGCCAGCTCCACCGCTTGTCGTTGCATCTCGGTCAAGCGCTCGAGTGCTCTGCGCACCCGAGTTCCGTCGATGTTGGCCACCACTTGTTCGGCAACGTCGCTCGATTGGATGGGTCGTTTGTGCGCCTCGCGCTCGGTCCGGTCTCTGCTCGCCTGCTCGGAACGAACGCGGTCGATTGCCCGGCGGTGGGCGAGGGTGGCGGCCCACGACCTGACCGACCCTCGCGATGGGTCGTAGCGCGGCGCCAACTTCCACAGCTCGATGAAGGCCTCTTGCGTGACCTCCTCGCTCTGCGACGGATCGCGCACGACCTTCAACACCACGCCGTAGAGCAGTGGTGCCAGCTGGTCGTAGAGCTCGGCGAACGCCGATTGGTCGCCTCGGCCGGCGCGGCTCAGCAAGGTCCCGAGCGGATCGCTGGAGTCGTCGTGATCAGGGTCGTCGAGGACGCGCCGGCGCAATGCGTTACGAAGCATGCGAGCACGCCCACTCAGTCATGTAATTCGTTCGTTGCCGAGACGGATGTGGATTGGTCGGGCTCGGGTTCGGCGCTGCGCGCCGATGGTGCGGCGAACCGCCGCTTGAGCCGAAGTGCCGGCTGCTCGAGCAGTCGGTACGACAGCAGCGTTGCCACCAGAGCCAGGCTCATGCCGAGCCCGATCCGCACGATTGCCGGCTGGCCGATCAGGCGATCATCGGTCCATCGCAGCACCGGCAGGTGCCACAGGTAGAAGCCGTATGACACGCGACCGAAGGCCACGGCAGGCGGCCAGGCGAACACCTTCCATCGCCCCTGCTCGTCGAGCACGACCAAGCCGTAGATCAGCACCACCACCGCCACGGCGGCCAGGCTGTAGCCGATCCCGAACAAGTCGTCGCCGGCATCCCACGCCGCGATCGCCAGGAGCGCTACGGCGCCGATCACGACGGCGGGGGTCGCTCGCCGCAGCGCCGCAGAGCCCGACCACCATCCGCCGTGGTCACGGCGCAACAGGGCCAACGCCGCGCCGAGCAACAACGCGTCGGGCCGGCCGATGAACAGCGCCGCCGGGCCGACCACGTGCGACATGCGCAGCACACTGATCAACGACGCGGTCGCCACAAAGCCCACAGCGAGCAACGTGCCGCGATGGCGCGGCCGCAGCAACAGCGTCAACAGCGCCGGCCAGACCAGGTAGAACTGCTCTTCGAGGGCCAGCGACCAGGTGTGCCCCAGCAGGGTGCCGGGCACGTGCGCCCACCACGTGAGGTTGCGGGTATACGACGCGGCGGCAACGATCTCTCGCAGTGCGTTGTGTCGCGTGTCGGGCGCAGCAACCAGCAGCGCCCACGCTGCGACGAACGCCAAGAGCCCGAACAGCGCGGGAAGCAGACGTAGGGCGCGGCGCATGTAGAAGCGACCGATCGACACGCGCCCGCGGCTGTCCATCTCCTCGACCAACAAGGTGGTGATGAGAAAGCCGCTGAGCACGAAGAACATGTCGACGCCGATCGAACCTGCGGGCACCAGGCGCGGATGCGTGTGCACACCGGCAACCAGCAACACGGCAAAGGCGCGAACGCCGTCGAGGCTCGGCCGGTATCCCAACGGCCGGTACGCGGGCGGCACAGCGGTCTCGGATGCAGGCACTGATGGGCGAGGTTAGCGAGGGTGAATACACTCGGCCCTCATGCCACCGTCGTTGCCAGATCGCGCCCGCGTCGTCGTGATCGGCGGGGGAGTGATCGGCTGCTCGGTGGCCTACCACCTTGCCCACATGGGATGCAGCGATGTCGTCGTGCTGGAGCGCGACAAGCTGACGTCGGGCACGACGTGGCATGCCGCCGGCCTGATGGTCACGTTCGGGTCGCTGTCGGAGACCTCGACGGAGATGCGCAAGTACACCAGCGCGCTGTACGCCCGACTGGAAGCCGAGACCGGCCAATCGACCGGGTTCAACCCGGTCGGCTTCATCGAACTGGCCACGGAGCCCGACCGGCTCGAGGAGTATCGGCGGGTCAGTGCGTTCAACCGCTACTGCGGCGTCGACGTGCATGAGATCTCCGCCAGGGAAGTCGGCGATCTGTTCCCGTTGGCGCGCACCGACGACGTGCTCGCCGGGTTCTATGTGAAAGAAGACGGCCGTGTCAACCCCGTCGACGTGACGATGGCGCTGGCCAAGGGCGCGCGCCAACAGGGTGCGACGATCATCGAGGGCGTCGCGGCGATCGACATCCTCCGGCGAGATGGCGTCGTCACCGGCGTGCGCACCGACCAGGGCGACATCGCGGCCGAGTTCGTCGTCAACTGCGCCGGGATGTGGGCCCGTCAGCTCGGCGATGCGGCCGGCATCAACATCCCGCTGCAGGCCGCCGAGCACTACTACCTGATCACCGAGCCGATCGATGGCCTCTCCAACGCCTGGCCGGTGATCGAAGATCCCGCCAACTACGGCTACTACCGGGAGGAAGGCGGCGGCTTGATGATCGGGCTGTTCGAGGCGGTTTGCGCGCCGTGGAACGTCGGTGGCATTCCCAACGACTTCTCGTTCGGCGTGATCCAGCCCGACTGGGACCGCATGGGCCCGTATGTCGAGCAGGCGATGGGCCGCGTGCCGATCGCGATGGAGACCGGGGTCCGCCTGTTCTTCTGCGGCCCGGAGAGCTTCACGCCAGACCTGCTGCCGGTCGTCGGCGAAGCACCGGAGCTGAAGAACTACTTCGTGGCCGCCGGCATGAACTCGGTCGGCATCCTGACCGGTGGTGGGATGGGGCGCATGCTGGCGCATTGGATCTTGACCGGCCAGCCCGATGTCGACGTCACCGGCTTCAACATCGACCGCCTGCACCGGTACCAGTCGAACCCGGAGTACCGCGCCACGCGCACCGTCGAGTCGCTCGGCATGGTCTACCAATGCCACTACCCGGGCAAGTCGATGACCACGGCGAGAAATGCCAAGGTCTCGCCGATCCATCAGCGGTTGCAGGCGCAGCGCGCCTACTTCAAGGACGTCAGCGGATGGGAGGGAGCCGACTGGTACGCGCCAGAGGGCGTCGAACCGACGGTCGAGCGGTTGTCGTGGGGTCGGCAGAACTGGTTCGACTACTGGCGTGCCGAGCACGAGGCTGCGCGCAACGACGTGATCGTGATGGACATGTCGTTCATGTCGAAGTTCCTGGTGCAGGGCCGCGATGCCGGCCGGCTACTGAACCAACTCTCGGCAAACGATGTCGACGCCGACCGCGGAGTGATCACGTACACCCAGTGGCTGAACGAGGCGGGCACGATCGAAGCGGATCTCACCGTGACCAAGCTCGACGACGATCGGTACTGGGTCGTCGCCACCGACACAGCGCACCGGCACGTCGAGACCCGCATGCGACGCCACTTCGGCGACCAGCACGCGATCGTCACCGACGTCACGGCGGGGTACGCGCAACTGAACGTGCAGGGCCCGCGATCGCGAGAGTTGCTGCAATCGATCACCTCGGCGGATCTGTCGAATGCGACGTTCCCGTTCCGCACGGCGCGGTACATCGACATCGGGTTCGCCCAGGTGCGGTGCGTGCGGATCACGTACGTCGGCGAGTTGGGGTACGAGCTGTACGTGTCGGCCGAGCAAGCGGTGCACGTGTACGACCGCATCGTCGCTGCGGGCGAGGCGTTCGGTCTTCGTCACGCCGGCCTGAAAGCGCTGGGCAGCCTGCGCATGGAGAAGGGCTATCGCGACTACGGCCACGACATCGACAACACCGACTCGGTGCTCGAAGCCGGCCTCGGCTTCGCCGTCGATCTCGACAAGCCCGGTGGCTTCATCGGTCGCGACGCCGTGGTCGCGAAGAAGGCAGCCGGTCCCTTGATCCGCCGGTTGGTGCAAGTGCTCATCGACGACCCCGAACCACTGATGTTCCACGGTGAGGTGCTGCGCCGCGACGACTGCGATGTGGGCTACGTCCGCGCCGCGTCGTACGGCTTCACGCTCGGCGGTGCCGTCGGACTGGTGATGGTCGAAGGCGGCCAGCCGGTGAACGCGGCCTACCTCGCATCCGGCGCATGGGATGTCGAGATCGCCGGCCAACGGCATGCCGCACGCGTCTCGATGCGACCGTTGTACGACCCCGACAACTTGCGGATCAAGGCGTGAGCGCGATGCTCGACGGTCGGGCTCGGCGGATACCTGCTACGACGGGTCCCTTGTGTTCGGTTCACGAGAACTTCGCCCGCTATTCGATGACCGACTGGCCCCCGTCGACGGGGATCGCAGCCGCGTTGATGTACCACGCGTCGTCGGATGAAAGGAAGGCGGCGAGCTTGGCGACGTCGTCGGCTTCACCGACCCGCCCCAATGGGTTGGCCGCGGCGAGCATGCTGTGAGCCGGGCCATCAGGCCACGGCCGCTTCGCGCAGCAACGGGGCGACCTCGTTGCTGAACAGCTCGTGACTGTGCTCGAGCCGATCGTGGTCGCGCTCGCTGAACGCGACCAGCAGGTGGCCTGCACCGATCACCTGGCATTGTTCGATCAACTGCTCGGCCACTTGCTGCGGGGTGCCGCTGACGAACTCCTCGTCGCTGAGTGCCGCGATCGACTCGTCGGGGCGGTCGAGCAGTGCGGCCCATGGGGGCAGGGGTCCGGCGCTGGCGGTCAGCACGTCGAGCAGTGCGCGCTTGGCGCGATGCACCGCCTCGAGTTGCTGCGACGGCGCATCGACGAACGTGACCATTCGGCGCACCGCGATCTGCTCGGGGCCATGAGGGTGCCCGGTAGCTTCGGCGCCCTGACGGTAGGCGTCGAACACCACGGCGACCTCCTTCGCCGACAGAAATCCGCCGCAGGCCTTCCATCCGCGTTGGCCGGCTCGCTCTGCCGACGCCGCACTGCGCACCGCAGTCCACACGGGGGGCGATGGTTGCTGGAGGCACCGCGGCAGGATCTCCAGATCGTCGAAGTTCCATTGCGTGCCATGGTGCGAGATGACGGGATCCTTCAGCGCTGCGTCGAGCACATCGATCACCTCGGCGTGGCGAGCAGCCGCGACGTCGGGCGTGATGCCGACGACCGCGAGCTCAGGCGGGATGCCGCTGACGATGCCGATCTCCAAGCGCCCGTCCGTCAGGTGGTCGAGCATGGCGATCTCCTCGACGATGCGCCATGGTGTCGCGTATGGCGTGACGGATCCGAGCACACCGAGACGCAGCCGGGTCGTGCGCGCCGCGACGTGCGACAGCAGCAGGTTCGGCGAGGGACTGTAGGCCGCGCCGAAGTGATGCTCGCTGAAGAAGATGCCCTCGAAGTCGCGGGTGTCGGCACGGGTCCACAGGTCGATGTACCAGCGGAAGTGCTCGTGCACCGCCTGCGGATCCGACCGCAACTGCGCGTCGAGCGGTTGATGAAAGAATTCGAACAACCACGGCTTGATCACGCTGGTTTCCCTCGGTCGGTCAGGCGCGGACACGCTCGATCGCGTCGAAGAGGTCTGCGCCGGTGAGTGACTCGATGATATGTCCCGAGCCGGCGATGACGTGCAACTCGACCGTGTACCCGAGGCCCTTCAGGGTCTGCTCGGTCTGCTCGCTCGCCTCGCGCCAACCCGTGTCGTCGCCGCCGACGAACATGCTGACACCGATGTCTTTCAACTTCGACAGGTTGGGATCGTCGCCACCGTCTTGGGAGTACCCGGGAAAGACCACGAGCGACCGGAAGCGTCCGGGGAACGTCAACGCTGCCTTGAACGCCGAGAGCCCACCGTTGCTGACACCGGCGAGGTCGAAGCGACCGCCTTCAGGCGGGTAGTCGGCGGCGATCTTGTCGAGCAGCTCGGGCACCAGTCCGGCCGACGGGTCGTCGTACAACAGGCCGGTCGAGGGCGCAGCAGGCGAGACCACCACCCATCCTCGGGCCAGGGCCTCGGCGTGCCAGCGGTCCTCCACGATCCTGGTCGTCACGTCGATGTCTTGGCCGCCGGGTGGGAACGTGAACAGGACCTTGCCCGGTTGCCCCGTCGTGCGGCCCGGGGGAACCAGCAGCACGTAGTCGATCACCGTGCCGCCGGCCGTGGTGAAGTTGAGGTGCTGCACGTCGGTCGCCGCCGCGCCGGTGCCGGGCGTTGCGGCAGTGCCAGATGTTGCGGAGGTTGTGGCCGGCGACGACGACGTGCTGTCACCGCATGCCGCGGCGAGCAGCACGACAACGAGGGCGGGAGCGGCAACACGCATCGGTGCCATTCTGCCGCACGGCTGGCTTCGCTGTTCAGGCAGGGTTGAGTTCGGCAGCAAGGTGAGATACATGGGCACACCCAGAGCGCGGACCGGCGCCGGCGGGTGGCGGTTCAGCGCCTACCCGTGGAGACGGCTTGTCCTGGACGACGTCGGGCCGTCTGTGCGAGGGCACACAGATGGGGGGACGTCTCTGCGCTCGCAGAGAAACCCTACCTGGCACCGGTCACCAGGCAGTTCGGGCGCGGTCACCTTCGATCACCGCTGGCACCGGTATGGGCCGCATCGGCCCATACCGCGCCCAGCGCTGCCAGGTTCGTCGATCAGCGTGAGCAGAGTTGGCGCGTCCCTCTCACGTTGCTGTCGAACTCAGGCAGGGTGAGGCCGACGTTGACCCACACCCAACGCGGCGAGCGACAACACTGCGGCGAGAACAGCGGAGACCAGGATGCCGAGCGTGGCGTTGGATCGTTGCGTCTGATCCGTGAACGCCAGTTCCGTGATGAACAGCGCCACGGTGAAGCCCATGCCTGCGGTCGTCGCGACGCCGAGTGATTGGCGCGCGGTTGCGTCACCGGGCGGGTCGCCGAGGCGTGCCGCAACGACGAACCTCGTCGCGACCAGGATCCCCAACGGCTTGCCGACGACCCGGCCGACGATGATCGCCCAGGTGATCGGCGATCTCACTGCGTCGTGCAACAGACCGCTGCTCAAGGTGATGCCAGTGTTGGCCAGGGCGAACAACGGAATGATCACGTAGCTGGCCCACGGGTGCAGCAGGTGCTCGAGCCACTCGACGACCGAGACCGATCCCCGGGCGATGTCGGTGGTCAACACGGCGTTCTCGACAGTGCTGACGTCGGCCAACTCCTCGACATCGACGAACTCCGGTGCGATGCGCGCCGTCGTCGGTGCCAGCAGGCCCATCGCCACGCCGGCAAGCGTGGCGTTGACCCCGGCTTCGTGCAGCATCAGCCACAGCAGGCAACCGAGGGCGATGAAGACCCATTGCCGCTGCATGCCGAACTGTCGACAGACGGCTGCTGCGGCGAACACGGCGACCGCTGCTGCCAGCCAGCCCCAACCGATGCCCGTCGAGTAGATCGCGGCGATGATCAACAACGAGCCGATGTCGTCGACGATCGCGAGGGCCAGCAGGAACACGCGCAACGCTGGTGGCACGCGAGTACTGGCGATGGCGAGGACGCCGAGCGCCAGCGGGATGTCGGTGGCGATGACGATCGCCCAGCCGCGCGGCGCGCTCCCGCCAGCGATGGCGAGATAGAGCAGCGCCGGCGCCGCCATGCCGCCCACCGCGGCGACGATCGGTAGCAGCGCGGCCCGTTTCGTCGCCAATTGCCCGCTGACCAGTTCGCGCTTGATCTCGAGGCCCACGACGAAGAAGAAGATGGTGATCAGGCCCTCGTTGATCCATTGGCGCAGGAGGAGGTGCAGGGAGTGACTGCCGACGGTCAGCGATACCGGCGTGGTCCACAGATGCTCGTACGACGACGACCATGGTGAGTTGGCCCACACCATGGCGGCGACAGCGCCCACGGCCAGCAGGATCCCACCTGCGGCCTCGGTGTACATGAAGTCGCGCAGTGGCGAGAGCGCACGCGGGATCGGTTGGGGGGCGCGCGGTGCACGGCGGGTCACATGGTCTCCTGACCTTCGCCGACCAGACTTCCCGGCACGCCGTCAGCCAGGGTAGTCGAACCTGCTCGGTCGGCGTTCGACGGCCGGCAGCGAATATGGTGGTGCGCGTGGCGATCAGCGAAGCGACGACAGGGGTTGTCGACCGTCATTCGCAGCCGGCATCGCTGGCAGTCCGCGCCACGCTGCTGACCATCGTCGTGTTCTTCGGGGGAAGCCTGCCCGCGTACAAGCTGGCCAGCGAGAGCTTCGGGCCGGCGACCACGAACCTGGTCCGCTTCATGCTGGCGGCCGTCGTACTGGTCACGGTCGCCCGTCGACGGCTGCACACGGCAAAGGCTCACATCCGCCGGCTGATCGTGATCGGCATGTTCGGCATCGGCCTGATGGCCGTGTTCATGGGCATCGGGGTCGATCGCGGCTCGGCAACGATCGGTTCGATCGTAGTCGGGCTGGAACCGATCGGCGTCGCCCTAGCGGGTGTGCTGCTGGTGGGTGACGCGCCGTCGCGCCGGTCGATCGTCGCCCTGATCGTCGGGTTCACGGGGGCACTGGTGGCCTCGGGCGTGTTCACCGAGCACTCCGGCCCATCGCCCGTCCTCCCGATCATCCTCCTGCTCGGCACCGTCATCGCTTTTTCGATCTACACCGCCTTCGTGCGTCGCGTCGGTCGCGGTGTCGATCCGCTCGCTGTGGCGGCAGTCACGCAGGTCGGCGCACTGATCTTCGTGATCCCCGCGTGCCTGTTCGATGTGCTCGACGGTGGGATGTTCCGCGGCGATTCGGTGACACCGAAGGCCCTGGGTGCCGTCATCTTCCTCGGGATCGGCTCGGCCATCGCCTATCTCCTGCTCTGTCTGGTGCTGTCGAACCAACCATCCAATCGCGTCGCCGTCACGCTGTTCCTCACGCCGATGTTCGGTGTGATCTTCTCGTGGCTCGTCGTCGGCGAGCACCTGCACGTGCGCGATGCCGTCGGCGGCGGCTTGGTCCTGCTCGCCGTGTGGATCAGCGAGTCGGCCACAGTGCGGAGGCGAGAGCAGCGAGGCGCGTCGGCGTGATCCTGCACCAGGCGTGGCGATCGCCATGGCGTTCATCATCGACAGCGAGGGCAACCTCGTCGGCCTCGCCAGCCAGAAGGCCCCCACACGAGATCCGAGCTATGCGGTGAGGGCGCCCTTGATGCGCACGAGTGCCTCGCCGACGTCTTCGTCGGTCGTTTGGAAGCTGGTGACGAGACGCACGGTGTCGGTCGTCTGGCGATAGAAGAGCAGACCCGACTCGGCCATGCGATCAACGGCAGCCGGGTCGAGGCGGGCGAAGAGCATGTTGACATCGGGCTCGTTGAGGAACTCGATGTCGAGGGATCGCAGACCGGCGGCCAGACGGGCCATCGCGGAGTTCGAGCGCCGCGCCAGATCCAACCACAGACCGTTGGTCAGGTACGCCGTCAGTTGCACCGACTGGAATCTCATCTTCGAGGCGACGTGCCCCGCCCGCTTCACGCGGTAGACCAACTGCTCGGAGATGACGGGATCGAACGAGACGATCGCGTCGGTGCTCAAGACGCCGTTCTTCGTCGCACCGAGGGTGAGCACATCGATGCCCGCCCTCCACGTGAGTTCCGCAGGACTACAGCCGAGTGCGACCAGCGCGTTGGCGACTCGCGCGCCGTCGAGATGGGCGCGCAGGCCGCGCTCGCGGGCGACGGCCACGAGTACACCGATCTGCCCGGCGGTGTACACGGTGCCGCGGTCGGTCGGGTTGGTCAGCGACAGCACCGATGGTTGGGAGTGGTGTGGGTCGCCCCAGCGCGTCGCTTCGAACGCTTGCCGAAGTGTGGTCGGGTTGACACGAAATGCTTCGCCGGCGACGCCGCGCACGACAGCACCCCCACCGAACATCGAAGTCGCGCCGCACTCGCTCTGCAGGATGTGTGCCGTCTCGTGGCACAGGACCGACCCCCACGGCGGACACAGCGCGGCGAGCCCGATCGAGTTGGCGGCGGTGCCGCTGATCACCGGAAACACCTCGGCGTCGGGGTGTTCGAACACCTCACGCACGGTGTCGCGCAGCTGTGCCGTCCACTCGTCGCCTCCGTACGCCAATGCGGAGTCGGTGTTCGCGGAGGTCATCGCGGCCATGATCTCCGGGGCAACGCCGGCGGCGTTGTCGCTGCGGAGCTCGATGTGGGATTCCATCCCGCTCGTTCTAGCTGAAGTGTCATAGTGACCCGATGATCGATGAGTCGCTGCTGCGGGTTCTCTCCGATCTCGCTGGCTCACCGCAGACCTTCGCCCAGCCACCGACCCCGATCACCGGTGGGTTCTGGGCGGCGATCTACGGCTTCGAACTGCACGATCCACCGCCAGACCTGCGCGGGCCGCTGGTGTTGCGCGTCATGCCGAACCCCGACGTGGGTGTTCGCGAGACCATCGTGCAGCGAG
The DNA here is from genome assembly GCA_031427935.1 of Ilumatobacteraceae bacterium. Classification (GTDB taxonomy): domain Bacteria; phylum Actinomycetota; class Acidimicrobiia; order Acidimicrobiales; family Ilumatobacteraceae; genus JAENVT01. Next base: position 12,793 of record JANPOJ010000414.1, read on the forward strand.
GCGTCGGTGACCAGGGATATCCCACACCTCGGGTCGTGCTGGACGGTGTCGACGACGCGCTCGGCGGCGCGTTCATGGTGATGGAGCGAGTCGATGGTGTGCAACTGCTGACCGGCCTCGGGATCGGTGGGGCCCTCTTGCGCCTGCCGAAGACGATTCGCCGGGTCGCCCGCCTGCTCGCCACGGCAACATTGCAGCTGCATGCACTCGATGCGCAGCCGATCGCCGATGGGCTGGAGTCCGCGGGGATCGGCGTCGGCTCGTTGGGGGTCGAGGTGCGCATTGCCGAGATTCGCGACGCAGTGCAATCGCCGGCGAATGGATTCGAGCCCCTGCTGGCGTGGCTGCAGGATCGTCGCCCGGTCATGACCCCCGCCGTCGTGTGCCACGGCGACATCCATCCGTTCAACATGTTGGTGACCGACGACGAGTCGTTCAACGTGCTCGATTGGACCAACGGCAATCTGTGCCGGCGGGAGTACGACGTGGGTTTCACCGCGGCGCAGTTGCACTGCGCGCCGATCGCGGTCCCACGGTTGGCCGAGCCCGCGCTGCGAGCCGTCACCGGCGCGTTGGCGCGACGGTTCGTCGACACCTATCGCCGGTCGGCGCCCGTCAACCTCGAGGTCGTCGACTGGTTCGAAGTGTTGCAGTACGGCCGTTGCGTCGCGGCCGTCGCCACCGCACCGATCGATGATCCGATCATCGGCCCCAAGCACCCGTTCCGGATTTCGGCCCGGGCGATGATCCGTCAACTGCAGATCATCACCGACGTGACGATCGAGCTACCTCGGTCCTAGGCGTGCAGTGCGGCGTGGAGGTGCGCGCTGACGTCGGCGACGAGTTGGCGGCCACCGTCGAGCACCCCGGTCATGTTGGCGACGGCGTGGATCAATCCGTCGTAGCGCTTGCTGACGGCGTGAACACCGTTGGCCCGCAAGGCGTCGGCATAGGCCTCGCCCTCGTCTCTCAGCGGGTCGTACTCGCAGGTTGCGATGAAGCACGGCGGCAGGTTCGCCAGGTTCTCGTTCAACAGCGGCGACGCCAGCACATCGGAGCGCTCGGCCTCGGTGAGGTAGTGGTTCATGAACCACTCCATCTCCTGGGTCTCGAGGAAGTAGCCGGTCGCGTTCTCGTCGAGTGAGCCGCCCTTGGCAGTCATGTTGACCGCAGGGTAGATCAAGGCGGCGTAGCTGATCGCGGGTCCACCCTGGTCGCGCGCCATCTGCGACACCACTGCGCTGAGGTTGCCGCCGGCGCTGTCGCCGCAGACCGCAAGTCGGCTGGCATCGGCGCCCAACGACGATGCGTTCTCGGCAACCCATTTCGTTGCTGCGAAGCAATCGTGCACAGCGGTGGGGAAGCGATGCTCGGGACCCATGCGATAGTCGACCGACACCACGACAGCATCGGCATCGCGACAGATCGATCGAGCGATGTTGTCGTGGGTCTCGAGGTTGCAGATCACCCATCCGCCCCCATGGAAGAAGACCACGACGGGATGTGCGCCCTCGCCTTCGGGCGTGTACACCCGCGCCCCGATCGCGGCGCCATCGACGGGAATGGTGATGTCTCGAATGGTGCCGACGGCGATCGGGTCTCCTGCCAATGGCAGCATCAACTCGGTCTGCTTTCGCGCCGCGGTTGGCGAGAGCGTCGGGAGCTTCGGCGCCCCGAGTGCCGCGAGTTGCTGCAGCAGCGCGGCTACCTGTGGATCAAGTGGCATGGTTACCCCTCTGCATGTGGGTCATCTGGCCAGACGCTCCAGTTCGAGTTCGACGACTGCTCGGCTGTCGACCCCGGTGAGGATCCGCACGGCTCGCCGCCCCTTCCACGCGGTCTCGTGATCACTGACATGCACTGCGGTCTGCGTCTTGCCGCGGCACACACTGTTGCCGGTGTCGACCCGCACGGGGTACTCGACCCATGTGTACAAATGCGGTGCGAGCAGGTAGCTGATGGTGCTCGAGTCGTGCACGCAGATGCCGTCGAGTCCGAGCCGCTTCCGGTAGAAGGCATGGTAGAACGGCACGATCGCACCGAGGTGGCGGGCACGTGGATTGTCGAAGAGGGCGATCTTGGCGAGGTCGGCCGCGGTCATGATCGTCTGCTCGGTCACGTCGAGCCCGGCCATCGTGATGGGGCAGTCGAGACCGAACACGATGTCGGCGGCCTCGGGATCGTTGAGGATGTTGGCCTCCGCCGCCGGACTTGCGTTGCCGCCAACGAAGGCATTGCCACCCATCAGCACGATCCCTCCCAGGCGGTGGCCGAGGGACGGCTCGAGTTGGAGGGCGAGGGCGATGTTGGTCAGCGGGCCGAGAGCGACGAGGGTGACTTCACCCGGCGCATCGAGCACGGATCTGACGATGAACTGCGCGGCGTCGATCGGTAGTGGTGCCGTGGTGGGCGGCGCCAGGAAGACGTCGCCCTGCCCGTCGGACCCATGCACGAATGCAACCGGTCCGCGGTACGGCATGGCCAACGGGTTCTCGGCGCCCGACGCCACCGGGATGTCGGTTCGCTCGGCGATCTCCAGCAACTTCAGTGCGTTCGTCGTGCACACCGAGGCGTGAGCGTTGCCGAAGACCGTCGTGAGACCGATCACCTCGAGCTCCGGCGATTCGAGAGCGTAGAAGATGGCCATGGCGTCATCGATGCCGGGGTCGCAATCGATCAGGATCTTGCGCGGCGCTGCACCGCTCATGACGCGTGGCTCACAACGTCTCGCGGACCTGTCGCACGCCGGCGACGAGGTTGGTGATCTTCTGGCGGGCCAGCGTGCGATGCACGTACCTCAGCCCGCAGTCGGTGGTGAGGAACAGCTTGTCGGCAGGCACGTGGTCGAGGCACTTGCGCACCCGCTCGGCGACATCGTCGGGCGTCTCGCAGTAGTGGGTACGAATGTCGATGATCCCGGCGCCGAGCTCGCGATCCGGTGCCCAGTTCATCCACTGCTCGATCTCCGACATCTCTCGAGTGCCGTACTCCAGCACGAACTGATCGGCCTTGGCCTCGAGCAGGTCGGGGAAGTAGCGGGCATAGGTCTTCTTGGCGTACGGCAACTTGCGGAATGAACCGAAGCAGATGTGCAGGCTGAAGTGCACACCGGTGACGCCCTCGATGCAG
>JANPOJ010000415.1:0-30119 GCA_031427935.1 Ilumatobacteraceae bacterium
CGTGCACGCTCACACGTGGGTCAGTGACGGTGTCGCCGAGCTGTTGGCCAACAGCGTCGGGCCGGTGTGGGACGGCGCTGACACGGCGTCGTGGGCCGGGGTCGCCAAGCTGTCGCCCACCGAGGTGTGGGCAACGAGAACGAAGGGGCGCGCCGACCTCGTCTCGTTCGTGCGCTCGAACTTCGGTGAGGCGCTGCTCGACCCCCAGGCGCTGACCATCGGCTTTGCCCGCCGGTTCGCCACCTACAAGCGGGCGACGCTGCTCCTGTCGCAGCCCGACCGGCTGCGCCGCCTGCTGCTCGATGCCAACCGGCCGGTGCAGTTCGTGTTCGCCGGCAAGGCCCATCCCGCCGACCAGCCCGGCAAGGACATGATCCGCGAGATCGAGTTGTTCGCACGACAGCTCGAGGTCGGTAGTCGCGTCGTGTTCTTGCAGGACTACGACATGGCCGTCGCACGCACCATGTTGCACGGGTGCGATGTCTGGCTCAACAATCCGCGTCGGCCACTCGAAGCGTGCGGCACGAGTGGGATGAAGGCGGCACTCAACGGTGTCTTGAACTGCAGCATCCTCGACGGCTGGTGGGACGAGTGCTACGACGGGCTCAACGGCTGGGCGATCCCCTCCGCCGACGACGACGCAGACGTCGGCCGGCGTGACCAACGAGAGGGCACGAGCCTGTTCGGTCTGCTCGAGCGCGAGATCGTGCCCTTGTTCTACGACCGCGACGCCCACGGTGTGCCGGTCCAGTGGATCAACAAGATGAAGGACAACTGGCGCTCGCTCGGCCCGTTCGTGACGGCGGCTCGCATGGTTCGCGACTACACGAGCGAGCTCTACGAGCCGGCAGCAGCCAGCGCGACGACGATGCTCGGTGACAGCGCGGCGCGGGGCAAGGCGTTGTCACACTGGAAGCAGCACGTGCTCGGTGCGTGGGCCGACGTGAAGGTGGTCGATCTCGACATCGACACCGCAGCAGCCCATGAGGGCGACGAGCGGCCGGTGCGGGCACATGTCGAGCTCGGCGGTCTCAGTGCAGCTGAGGTCACCGTGCAGGCGCTGCACGGGCCGATCGACTCGGAGGGGTCGTTCGTCACCGCCCCGGCGACGATCACGCTGCAACCCACCAGCGACGGAGCCTTCGAGGGGACGTATGCGGTCGGTGAAGCTGGTCCGTACGGGGTCACGGTTCGCGCCGTGCCACATCATGACGACCTGATCAGCCCGATGGAGATGGGGCTGGTCGCCTGGGCGGACTAGCTGTGCTCGACCTAGGCGCCGGTGAACTCGGCCTTGCCTGGGCCGTGCTCCAAGAAGCTGCGCACGCCGATCTTGCTGTCCGCCGTTTCGAACACGGCTGCGAAGCCATCACGTTCCAGGTCCAACGCGGCCGCCAAGGGCACATCGAGTCCGCCGTCGACCAAGCGCTTGATGATCGCCTGCGCCTGCAGCGCCCCACGAGCGACCTCGCCGGCCAGCGTCAGGGCCCGCTCGTGCAGAGCCTCCGTTGACACCAACTCGTCGACCAATCCGATCCGCAGCGCTTCCTCGGCCTTGACCTGACGGCCGGTGATCATGATCTCCTTGGCCTTGCTGGCGCCGACGAGTCTCGGCAGCCGTTGGCTTCCGCCGCCACCGGGGACGATCCCGAGCAGGACCTCCGGCTGACCGAACGCCGCTCGCTCGCCACCGATCCGGTAGTCGCATGCCAGCGCCAGCTCGCACCCGCCACCGAGTGCATAGCCGCTGACCGCGGCGATCACGAATCGCGGAATCGCGGCGATGGCGTCGAGGGCCGAGTGAAAGCCGGCGGTGATGCGCGCACCCTGCTCGGCGTCGCCGAACTCGCTGATGTCGGCGCCGGCGGCGAAGATCCGCTCGCCACCGGTGATTACGACGGCACCGGGTGGGTTGGCGGTCAGTGCTTCCGCCACAGCGCGCAACTCGGCGAGCAGCGCCTGCGACAGGGCATTCACCTTCGGATTGTTCAGCGTCACGACCGCCACACCGTCGTCGCGTCGTTCGACCAGCACCAGTTCTCCCATGGATCTCACCCTACGCGCTGCCTCCCGCGACCCGAGCAAACGCCCGCCCGCTGTGAGCCCGGTGTCGCGCCCACGGCCACACCCGACTCACATCACATCGCGCCCCAGCCCGCTGTGAGCCCGGTGTCGCGCTCAAGGTCACACCCGACTCACATCAGGTCGGTGCGATCCGGCTTCCGCTTTCGGCTCCTCACCGTTGCTCTTTGCAGTGATGAACGACTCACATCCACCAGACATTCACCTGCTGATGGCGGCCCAGCACGGAGCTGCGGCAACCACCCAAGTCCGACGAAGCCTGCCTTGGCGACAACAAACGTCGCTCATCGGCGCCCGAATCTGGCAGCGCGAGAATGAGCGAGTGGTGACCAGCCGCTCGACACCAGCGACATGGCACCAGAACGTGATGGTCGCGACCCTGGCAACTCGAGGGGTGGCGTCACATTCGACGGCAGCGAGGTTGCATGGATTCGACGGGTACGACCGCGAGAGCGGAGTTCATATCACGCTGCGGTACCACCAGCGTCGCCATGCGCACCCGGGCGCGCGGGTGCACATCAGTCGGGTGCACGACCGGGCCGACCAACTCCCGATCGATGGCATCCCGACCGTCATTGTTCCGGTGTGCTTGATCCAGCTCGCCGAACAGTCGACCGACGACATGGTGAGGGCGCTCGAGGGTTGTATGCGCGATGGCATCAGCCCGACCTGGATCCGCCAGGTCGTCGCCCGCTACGACCGCCCCGGCAGTTCGGCGCCGAGGCGTCTACTTCGGGCACTGAACGAGCGGGTCGACGGAACGCTGCCACGAAGTTGGTTCCAACGCCTTGGGTCCCGGCTCCTCGCCGATGTCGGCATCGAAACGATCGACGAGTACCGGATCTACGAAGGCAAGCGGCTGCTCGCCGAGCTCGACCTGGCGATTCCAGAGTTGCGCATCGGAATCGAGTGTCAGAGCTGGAAGTGGCATGCAACACCTGAGGCGCAACGCCGAGACGCTACGCGTAAACGATGTCTGCGCCGACTCGGATGGGAGATCACCGACGTGTGGTGGAGCGACCTCGACCGCTTCGATGACGTGCTGGCCACGCTGGCGGTGATCATCTCCGAACGTCGGGCCGGACGCAGTGTGAGCCCGGTGTCGCGCTGACCCGCCACATCCGACTCACAGGGGGTCGGGGCCGGACGCGCTGTGAGCCCGGGGTCGCGCCCCACACGACATCCGACTCACAACGGCGGGGTCAGCCGCCGATGCCTTCGAGCATCTCGTCCGCGGCGGTCCAGGGGTCGATGCGATGGTGGACGACGTCGGCTTGAAGTCGGTCCCAATGGTCGCCGGTGGTCAACTGGCGGGCACGTTGTTCGAGGCGGCGAGCCACGATCTCGCGCAACTCTTCGCCGACCCGGAACTGCCGGCGACGAGCCAATTCTCCCGATGCCTCGATCGCGGCGCGGTGGGCGAGAACGGCCGACCAGTACTCGTCGACGCCCTGACCGGTCGTGGCCACCACGGGCAGGATCGGGGGGTACCACGCATCTGACGAGAGGTCCGACAGTTCGAGCATCTGCTCGAGGTCGCGGCGGGTCTCGTCGACGCCTTTGCGGTCGGCCTTGTTGATCACGAAGATGTCGGCGATCTCCATCAGGCCGGCCTTGTTGGCCTGCACCGAGTCGCCCCAACCCGGATTGACCACGACAACCGTGGTGTCGGCCTTCCCGGCGATCTCGACCTCGACCTGGCCGACGCCGACCGTCTCGATCAACGTCCACGGGCGCCCGATGGCGTCGAGCAGGCGAGCGGCCTCGGGCGTGGCCAGTGAGAGACCGCCGAGGTGGCCGCGGGTCGCCATCGAACGGATGAACACGCCGGGATCGGTGGCGTGATCCTGCATGCGCACCCGGTCGCCGAGGATGGCGCCACCGGTGAACGGAGACGATGGGTCGATCGCCAGCACGGCGACCTCGATCTGCAGCGACCGGAGGTGCCCGATGGTCGCGCTGGTCAGCGTGCTCTTCCCCGACCCCGGCGCCCCCGTGAGGCCGACGAGGTACCCGTTGCCGCTACGCGGATGGGCGAGGCGGGCGATCTCCCTGGCCTCATCACCACCACGTTCGATGAGCGAGAGCAGGCGAGCGAGCGCGGCACGATCGCCATCGCAGGCAGCGCCGAACAGTTCGGCAACGGGACGGGTACGACCTGCCATCTAGTCGATGTTGACGACTTCTGTCACGCCATCGATTCGATCGCGCATGATGCGCTCGATGCCCGCCTTCAGGGTGCCGGTGCTGGCCGGGCACGTTCCGCACGCACCGACCAGGGTCACCGAGACAACGCCAGTCTCCTCGTTGACGTCGCGCAGCACGATGTCGCCACCGTCGGCCTGCAGGGCCGGGCGGATGACTTCGATGGTTTCTTCGACTTGGGCACGCATGGTGTCGACGTTCTTTCGATGGAGGCCGCCTGTCATTGAACCAGGATGGACCGTAGCATTGCGACTCATGTCAACGTTTCGTTCGACACACCTCATTCCCCCGAGTGGCAGATGACACGGGTCACACGATGATTGCTCACCAGGGTGGCTGGGACGAGATCCTGCTGGTGCTCGGGCCGATCGCGGTGATCGTGGGGCTGTTGATGCTGGCCCGCAAAAGGGTCGATGCTGCCGAGCAGAAGCCGGCGGCCAAGGGCGCCAAGCCACCGGTCAAGAACTAGACACGCGCGATATCCGCACCGATGCCGACCAGGCGGCCGACGAGATCGTCGTAGCCACGGTCCACGTGGTGCACACCGCTGACCACCGTCTCGCCCTCCGCCGCAAGGCCGGCCACCACCAACGCCGCGCCGGCACGAATGTCGGGGGCGCGCACCGGCGCACCGCTGAGTCGGGCGACACCGCGAACCACCGCGTGATGACCGTCGGTGCGGATATCGGCGCCGAGCCGTTGAAGCTCTTCCACGTAGCGAAACCGCCCGGGGTACAGGTTCTCGGTGACGATGCCGACACCATCGGCGACCGCCAACATCGTCACGATCAGTGGCTTGTAGTCGGTGGCGATCCCGGGGTACGGCAAGGTCGCCACGTCGATCGAACGCAGTCGTTCATGTGCCCACACGGCAAGGCCATCACCGACGGACGTCACCGCGACACCCATGTCGATGATCCGGCGCACCAGCATCTCCATGTGGTCGGGGCGGGCGCCGCGCAGCACGACTTCGCCGCCGCAGACCGCGACCGCTGCGAGGTACGTCGCCGCTTGGATGCGGTCGGCCACGACAGCATGATCGGCGGCGTGCAGCGAGCCGGGCTCGACACCGTGCACGACCAACGTCGACGATCCGGCGCCCTCGATGTCGGCGCCCATCGAGGTCAACATCTCGCACAGATCAGTGATCTCGGGCTCGCGCGCTGCGTTGTCGATGACCGTCGTGCCCTTCGCATGCACCGCGGCCGTCAGGATGTTCTCGGTTGCGCCGACGCTCGGGAACTCGAGGGTGATGTCGGCGCCGCGCAACCGATCAGCAGATGCCTCGACGTAACCGTGCTGCAACTCGAACGTCGCACCCATCGCCTCGAGGCCCTTGATGTGCATGTCGATCGGACGGCTGCCGAAGTCGTCACCGCCGGGCAGTGACAACGTGACGCGACCGCAGCGACCCAGCAACGGACCGAGCACGTTGATCGACGCCCTGATCCGCTCCACGAGCTCGTACGGGGCGACCGGGGTGATGTCGCCACCGTTGATCATGGTCAGTGATCCATCGCCGTCGAATGTCGTCGACACACCGATCGCTGCCAACAGGTCGCTCATGATCGCCACGTCGTCGATGCTCGGCACGTTGGTCAGGTGATACGTACCGTCGGCCAAAAGCGTCGCCGCCATCAGCTTCAGCACGGAGTTCTTGGCACCGGGAACGATGACCTCCCCGCGCAGGGGCGCGGCGCGGCGAATCACAATCCGGTCGGAATCCATAGCCGTCAAGTATGGCCCAACGACAGTGCAAGTCCGTTCGATCTCGAGACCCGATGCCCGCCGGCCACTAGTAGCCTCGTGGCGTGTCCCGCCGCGAACGGACGTTGCACCAGTCGTGGCCTGCGGGTACACCCGAGGCGCAGCATGCCCTCACCCCACGCGCTGATCTGCTCGAGGAGGTCGTCTCGTCGACCGATGGCACCTCGACCACGTTTGCGCAGTGCGATGGGCCGTTCACGACCTATCAGCGCACGATCGTCGAGAACCCGTCAACGGTCGACGAAACCATTCGCTACCGCATCGTGATCCCCTGGTTCGGGTGGCTCTTCGCCCTTCCCGTGCGCAACACGTTGCGCCGACGGCCGCGCGACGGTGCCGCGCCGTGGTGGTCACCGCCCGACCGCCTCTCGCAACGACACGCGGCCACGCTCGGTCTGCTTGCTGCGGCATCGATGGCCGCTGCGTTCGCGAACACACTGTTCACCCAGACCGCGAGCTTTGCGGCGGACGGGTTCGGGATCGGCACGCGTGCCCAAGGACTGGGCGGAGTGATCGTGCGGCTGGGCGTCGTGATCGCCATCCCGTTCGCGATGCTGGCCGACCGCCGCGGACGTCGGCAGATGATCATCGTCACCGCATGGGTCGCGCCGGTGTGGTGCGCTCTCGGCGCGATTGCCCCGAACTTCTGGGTGCTGGTCGGCACGCAGACGATCGGGCGGCCGGTCGGGCTGGCGCTGGCGTTGTTGATCGGCGTGGTGGCAGCGGAGGAGATGCCTCGCAGCAGCCGCGCATATGCGCTCAGCGTGCTGGCACTCGCCGGCGGGCTCGGCGCGGGTGTTGCGGTCGCTGCACTGCGCTTGGCCGACCTCGGTCGCGATGGTTGGCGGCTGGTCTACCTCCTCTCGCTGATCTGGTTGCTGCCGGCCTACCACCTCACCCGCTACCTTCCCGAGACACACCGCTTCGAGCACCGCCACGCGGGCGCACACCCGCTGGATCGTCGCCGCTTCTTCACCATCTCGATCGTGGCCATCACCGCCAACCTCTTCGTCGCACCGGCGTCGTTCTTCCAGAATCGCTACCTCGACGATGTGCGTGGCTACACCGGCGGTGGCATCGCCTTGTTCACGCTGTCGACCGCAACGCCGGCTTCACTCGGATTGATCGTCGGCGGGCGGATCGCCGACATCGTCGGTCGCCGCGCGGTCCTGGCCATCTGCATGCCCGTGTCGACGCTGCTGATCGTCGGGTCGTTCAGCTACGGCGGGTCGACGATGTGGCTGCTGGCCCTCCTCGGCGGACTGCTGGCCGGCGCCGCCTATCCCGCCTTCACGGTGTACCGCACCGAACTGTTCCCCACCGGCAACCGCGGGCGAGCCAACGGCTACATCACGGCGCTGTCGTTGGCCGGCAGCAGCGTGGGGTTGATCGCAGTCGGCGGCTTGGTCGATCGTGGCTGGACCTACGGCAAGGCGATGCTGCTGGTCGGGTTGGGGCAACTGATCGCTGCGGTGATCGCCTTCCTCGCATACCCCGAGACCGCGCACCTCGAGCTCGAGCAGATCAATCCGCAGGACGCTTAACCGAGACCCGAGATCCACTCCGCAACCATCGCCGCGACCATGTCGTCGCAGCCTTTGAGGTCGTGGCCGCGGCGTTCGATCCACTGGTGAGTCACCTTGCCAGGGATGGTCGCGGTCCACTGCTGCAGCTCGGCCGGCGAGCCGAACGGGTCGCGGCTGCCGTGGATGAACAGGCACGGCACGTGCAACCGTGGCAGGTGCTCGACGCGCAGCGATTCGGGCTTGCCCGGCGGGTGCAGCGGATACGAGATCAGCACCAGCCCCTTGGCAGGCAGTGGATCATCGGCGTCACCCACGACCATCGAGCACATGCGTCCACCCATCGATCGCCCGCCGAGCACGAGCCCGCCCTCGAGCAGTGGCGCGGCCTCGTCGCGCACCGTCTGCAGCAGCACAGGCGCGCGATCGGGCGCCTTGCGTCCGGCCATGCGATAGGGGAAGTCGGCGCGCACGCAACGCATCGGCGCAACCGCCGCCTCGATCGCCAGCAAGCTGGAGTGGGTGCTCGACGAACCGGCACCGGGGAACAGCAGCAGGTTCACGTCAACAGGATTCGGCGGGCTTCGCCGAGTCGTTCGATCTCGTGGCCGGCGACCTCGTGGTTGCCGCCGTAGTCGGGATGGACCTCGCGCAGCTTGGATCTGAATTGAGTCATCACTTCCTTCTTCGTGACCTTGCCCGTTCCCATCGGGAAGCCCAACATCTCGAGCGCCCACGCCTTCGGATCCGCCATGGTCGCCAGCGCCGAACCGGCGGTGCCGGCGAGGTTGGCGATGAACGACGGGCCGATTGCACCGCGCCACCGCATGGCCTTGTGCAGCGAGGGGTTCAGTGCTCGTCGGGCTTCGATGCTGAGTCGCTCGACGGCATAGATCGCACCCCAGCACCTGCGCCAGCGGAGCACCCTGTGGGTTGAGGCTGAACCGCACGCTGTCGCCCTCCCCTTCGAGCCGATGCACACTGACGGCGAGACCGTGGCGGTCGACTTGGTAGCGATGCAGCAGCCGTGGTTGTACGACGCGCTCGCCGCGGCTGACCTGATCGAGCAACCGGTGCACATCGGGGACGAGGTCGCGGGCGACGTCGGGGAGATGTGCAGCGATCACCGCGCCCAGCAGCAGGCCCCCGAAGCCAGGCGTCGGATCGACCGGCAGCACCAGGTGTCCCAGCGAGACGCGACGCGTCGGCGTGACCGGACGCGAGTGCCAGACCTCCAGCTCGGCCAACAACACGGGGTCGGCCCTCTACACGTACGGTCGCAGCAAGTCGTGCAACTCGGCAGCGACCGCTTGAGTCTCGACCACGTCGGGCTCGTCACCGTCGACGAGCGCCGCAGCGAGCTCGTCGGCCAGCTCGCACATGCGTAGCCACAGCCGCTTGTCGACACCGTACGGCGGGTACTCGGGGTCGGCAACGTCGGTGGCGCTCAGCAACTGCTCGAGCCCGTCCGCATCGAGCGGGTTGCGCTGCAAGCGGTCGCCGGCGAGGAAGAACGTCGTCAACGTCTCGAACGGGAGTTGGTCGGCCTCGGCGCGCTCCTCGTCGGTCTCATCTGGCAGTTCGATTCCCTCGTCGTTCTCGACATCGTCGAGGATGGAATCGACGAGTTCCTCGTCATCGGTTCCGACCAGCAAGACGTCTTCCTCCCACCTGAACGGCAGGCCGCGGGCGACCAGATGCGACGTGATGAGATCGCGTTCGCTCTGCTCCCACTCGGCCAGGTCGTACTCGGTGGAGGCGGCGTCGTCGGCCAGCGCAACGGGTTCGCGCAGCGCTGCTTCCTCGTTGTCGCCGGGGATGCCGAGGCGCATCTCGACCTGGGCGACGATGTCGTCGGTCGCCTCCTCGGCGGACTCGGGAACGATCAGTTCGCTGCCGTCCCATGCGTGAGGAACCTCAGCGTCGGCCAGCGCCGCAGCCAGTTCGGCCATCTGCTCGAACGACCAATTGGCCAGGTCATAGTGCACCCGCGTCGCGTCGGGATCGTTCGGGTTCCAATCGTCGGTCACGGCACGTGACGCTATCCGCCAAGAACGTGCGTGGCGAGAAACACCTGCATACGGCGGTACTCATCGAGCTGATTCTCCGGGCGGCGAAAGCCGTGCCCCTCGCCCTCGTACACCACGAAGTCGACACTTCCGCCAACTGCCCGACACCGTTCGACGAAGCTGCGACTCTGCTCGATCGGCACGACCGGATCACTGTCACCGTGCATCACGAGCAGCGGCGTCGTGGCGAGGCGTTCGGCGAAGGTCGTCGGCGACCGTTCGTGATAGAGCGCCGCGGTGGCCGGCAAGGGACCCACCAGCGATTCCGTGTAGTGCCGCTCGAAACGATGGCTGCGCTCGGCAAGATCCGACAGATCGGTCACCGGGTAGGCAACGATCGCCGCGGCGATCAATGACCGGTGTGCGGCCGCGACACCGAGCGCCGTGAACCCACCTGCCGATGAGCCGACGATCGCCGTCGTCGCCGGTGAACCCCAGCCATGCGAATGGGCGTGAGCGATGACATCGGCGGTATCGCTGACGTCGAGCTCGCCCCATCGACCGCGCAGCGCCTGCTGATACGCGCGACCGTGCCCTGTCGAGCCCCGGTGATCGGGCACCAGCACGTTCCAACCGAGTGCACGCCAGTAGGCAATGCGGGGCATGAAGGTGACCTGCCACTGGTCGGTGGGGCCACCGTGCAACCAGCACAGCAAACGATCGGTTGTCGTGTCGGCGCGGTAGAGACGGGCGTGAAGCGTGCCGCCATCTGCCGCGGTAACTTCCACGAGATCGGGCTCGGCCAAACCTGCGTCCTCCCAACCGCTCAGCGGTCCGACAGCCACGACGGTGCGATCCCACGTGGCATCGTCGTACACGACGATCTGCGTCGGTGTACGAGCGCCGGACCGCAAGGCCGCAACACGGTGGCCCTGCCAGGAGAGTTGACCGTGCACACCGCGAGCTACGTCGTGGACCATGCGGGTGTCGACATCGACGACACACAGACGCCCGAACCCGCCCTCGTTCCTGGTGAAGGCAATGCGCCGCGAGTCAGGAGCGACCGCGAACGATCGCTGGCCCATCCCCCAGCTCGGACCACCGTGTTCGAACGGCTCGTCGACCAATAGTGACCCGGCGAGCCACACGTTGACAAACCCCGAATCGTCACGGAGACAGACCTCGACTCCGTCGGGCTGGTATCGAACCTGTTGGATCGAGGCCGCAGTGCGTTCATCCACGACACCCGGCACACCGAAGACGGCGCGCTGCACACGTGACGCGTCCCATGGCATGTCGGGCACGTTCCACGCCTGCCACGATGCGCCGGCGCTGTCGGAGGTCGCGCACGGATCGAACACGAAATCGGCGCTGCCGTCATCGAGCCGCACGGTCGAACCGTCATCGAGCATCACCACCCACACCTCGGCCTCGTCGAGCACATACAGCACGCGACTGCCGTCGGCGGTCACTGCCGGGGCCGCTGCGGCCCGATCGGGCCCGTGGTACGTCAATTGACGCACGCCACCGCCCGGCACCGGCTGCAACCACAGGTTGCCGTCGACGGCCGTGTAGATCACCGCTGACCCGTCGGCGGTCCAGCACCAGCACCCACCGCCGAACCCACGGCCCGGGCGCGGTGGCGGAAACGACGTCAGTTGACGCACGGGCGAACCATCGAGCGAGTCGATCATCAACGCGGCTGACCCGGCGGCGGCCATGGCATACACGACGCACCGACCAACGGGATCGAGGCGTGGTTCGGTGAGATCTCGCGAAACGATGCACCGATCGACAGCAATCGTCATGGCGTCGGACTGTACCCGCATGTAATTCATTGGACAGCCTGTCGATCGGTCTGGCAATCTCGCCCTCGACCGATACCGAAGGAGGTGCCCAATGTTGACTTGCAGAATCGCCATCATGCTCGACGCTGCGGCGCGCCCCGCCGGCATCGGCTCCCGCACGGCCTGACGCACCGCTTCATCGCGCGTCGCAGTCCCGGCTTCCTGCCCCACTCGAGCGCGCTGCGGCGCGCCGAATCTCACCACCCCACCCACCATCATCCAAGGAGAACCCCATGTGGTCCAACCACTACCACGTCACCCATCGACTGGCCACCGACCGGCAGGATCGCCTGCGTCTGGTCAGCCAGCGAACACGTCTGCTGCACGACGTCAGACGCGACCGGCGACATCAACACGTCAAGACGTAATCCAAGGGCGTAGCCCGTCCACCGACCAGACACGGTACGGTGGACGGGCGATGACCTCTGATCAAGCCCCACAGCAGCCAGATCGCAACCTCGCACTCGAACTCGTGCGAGTCACCGAGTCAGCGGCCCTCTCGGCCTCGCGCTGGGTCGGACGAGGCGACAAGAACGGCGCGGACAAGGCAGCGGTCGACGCGATGCGAACCGTGTTGTCGACCGTGCCGATGGACGGCATCGTCGTGATCGGCGAAGGCGAGAAAGACGAAGCGCCCATGCTGTTCAATGGTGAACGCGTCGGCGACGGCACGGCACCGATGACTGACGTCGCAGTCGACCCGATCGACGGCACAACGTTGACTGCCTATGGCCGAGCCAACGCGATCGCGGTCATTGCCGTCAGCGAGCGCGGCACGATGTTCGATCCCGGCCCGTGTGTGTACATGCACAAGATCGCCGTCGGCCCCGAAGCCGCCGGCTCGATCGACATCACGGCCACCCCCACCCAGAACCTCCGCTGGATCGCCAAGGCCAAAGGGGAATCCGTACGTGACCTCACCGTGGTGATCCTCGATCGCGACCGCCACACCAGCCTGATCGCCGAGGTCCGCGCCAGCGGCGCCCGCGTCAAGCTGATCACCGACGGCGACATCTTCGGTGCGATCGCCACCGGCTGGCCCGATGCCGGCGTCGACGTGCTGCTGGGCACCGGCGGAACCCCAGAAGGCGTGACCGCCGCCGCTGCGTTGAAGTGCATGGGTGGCGAGATCCAAGGCCTCCTGGCCCCTCGTGACGAGGCGGAGCGGCAGATGGCGATCGACCTCGGCTACGACCTCTCGGCAGTGCTGACCACCGATGATCTCGTCAAGGGTGACAACTGCTTCTTCGCGGCGACCGGCATCACCGACGGCGAGTTGCTGCGCGGCGTGCGCTACGAGCATCGCGGGGCCCGCACCCAGAGCCTGGTGATGCGCTCCAAGAGCGGCACGGTTCGCCTGATCGACGCTCGGCATCGCATCGACAAGCTCTCGAAGTTCGCCGCAGTCGACTATGCCTAGTTTTTGGGCCTAGTTTTTGGGCCTGATGCGTCAGTCGCGCTGAACCAGGCTGGCGAGCCTTCGGGCGATCCCGCGGGGCGTCACGCTCGATGCCGTCACCATCGCCTTGTACAGCACACCCGGCACGGACAACGCACGACCCTTGGCGACGTCGCGCAGGCCGGTCTCGGCGACCTCGTCGGCTGACAGCCAGGCCATCGACGGATACTGGGCCGTGTACGAATCGGCGTTGCTGACACTCTGGAACTCGGTGCGTGTCAGCCCGGGGCACAGTGCAGTGACGTGCACGCCGGCGCCGCGTACCTCCTCGTGCAAGCTCTCGGTGAGGGAGGTCACGTACGCCTTGGTCGCAGCGTAGACGGCGAGCTTCGGCGCCGGTTGGAAGCTGGCGACACTGCTGACGTTGAGCAGATACCCGCGGCCGCGCGGCACCATCACGCCGAGCGCGGCGCGACTGATCCGCGTCAACGCCGCGATGTTCAGGGCAATCTCGTCGCCGAGCCGGTCGGGGTCGAGCGTGTGAAACTCGCCGGACGTTCCGAACCCGGCGTTGTTGACGACCAGATCCACCGGCCGATCGGGTTCGGTGATTCGGCGCACGACGGCATCGACACCTTCGGCAGTGGTGAGATCGGCGGTCAACACCTCGACATCGGCGTATCGATCGGCCAACTCACGCAACCGGTCGGCGCGCCGGGCGACGATCACCTGCGGGATGCCCGCCTCGCCGAGGTGGCGCACCATCGCCTCACCGATCCCGCTCGATGCACCGGTAACGAGCGCTGATGTGAACGGATACGAAGGAACCATGAGGTCGAGGCTAGGTCACCCACCCACGATGCGTTTGTGAGCTGCGTCAGTGGGCGGTGCTGGTCATGCCGCCGGAGGCGTTGAGTCGGGCGTGGGCCCGAGCCAGCGCGGCAACCGCCTCAGCGTCGTGCGCGTGACGCAACGATGCCTCGGCACGCTCCAGGGCGGCGGTCGCGCGGGGACGATCGATCTCGTCACCGAGCTCGGCGATGTCGCTGAGGATGCTGACCTTGTTGCCGCCGACCTGCACGAAACCGCCATGCACGGCGACATCGAGCTGGGCACCGTCGGCCAAGGTGATCCGCGTGTGATTCTCCGTCAGCGCGCCGACGAACGGGGCATGGCCCGGCAGAAATGCAATCTCACCACCGCCGACGGTGCGCGTGATCACCTGCGTGGCTTCGCCCGAGAAGACGAGCTTCTCCGGTGAAACCAACTCGACCTGCATCGTCGCCATCGTCGATCACGCAACCTGTTCGGCGAGCGACTTCGCCTTGGCCAGCACCTGCTCGACACCGCCGACGTTCAAGAACGCCTGCTCAGGAACCTCGTCCATGTCGCCGCGAAGGATCGCTTCGAAGCTCTCGACCGTCTCGTCGACCGGCACGAACTCGCCTTCGATGCCCGTGAACACCTTGGCCACGTAGAACGGCTGCGACAAGAAGCGCTGGAT
The DNA here is from genome assembly GCA_031427935.1 of Ilumatobacteraceae bacterium. Classification (GTDB taxonomy): domain Bacteria; phylum Actinomycetota; class Acidimicrobiia; order Acidimicrobiales; family Ilumatobacteraceae; genus JAENVT01. Next base: position 14,337 of record JANPOJ010000415.1, read on the forward strand.
CTTGCGGGCGCGGGACACCGTGAGACGGTCCTCTTCGGACAGCTCGTCGAGACCGAGGATGGCGATGATGTCTTGCAGCTCCTTGTAGCGCTGCAGGTTCTCCTGCACGCCGCGGGCCACGTTGTAGTGACGGTCACCGACGACGTCGGGCTGCAGGATGGTCGACGTCGATGCCAGCGGGTCGACAGCCGGGTAGATGCCGAGGGCTGCAACCTGGCGGCTCAACTCGGTGGTGGCGTCGAGGTGGGTGAACGTGGTGAACGGTGCCGGGTCGGTGTAATCGTCGGCGGGCACGTACACGGCCTGCAACGAGGTGATCGACCGGCCGCGGGTCGAGGTGATCCGCTCTTGCAGCTGGCCCATCTCGTCGGCCAGCGTCGGCTGGTAGCCCACGGCCGACGGCATGCGGCCGAGCAGCGTCGACACTTCGGAGCCGGCCTGCACGAAACGGAAGATGTTGTCGACGAACAACAACACGTCCTGGTTCTGCACATCACGGAAGTACTCGGCCATTGTCAGCGCCGACAGCGCAACGCGCAACCGGACTCCCGGCGGCTCGTCCATCTGACCGAAGACCAACGCGGCCTTCTCGAACACTCCGGACTCTTCCATCTCGATGCGAAGGTCGGTGCCTTCGCGTGTGCGCTCGCCGACACCGGCGAACACCGACACGCCGCCGTGCTTGGAGGCAACGCGGTTGATCATCTCGGTGATCAACACGGTTTTGCCGACGCCGGCGCCGCCGAACAGGCCGATCTTGCCACCGGACAGGTAGGGCGTCAGCAGGTCGATGACCTTGATGCCGGTCGTGAACATGCGTCGCGACGGCTCGAGGGAATCGAACAGCGGTGCGTCGCGGTGGATGTCCCAACGCTCCATGTCGGCGTACTTGGCGGGATCGTCGTCGAGCACATCGCCCCACACGTTCCACACATGGCCGAGCGTGCGGTCGCCGACCGGCACCTGGAGGCCGTGGCCGAGGTTGCGCACCTGGGTGCCACGGGTGAGTCCGTCGGTCGGCTTCATGCAGATGGCACGCACACGGCTGTCACCGAGCTGTTGGGCGACCTCGGCCAGCACGATGACATCCTTGCCGTCGACCTGCACCGTGAACTCCAGCGCGGTGTTGAGCTTGGGGAGCGTGCCGCGCGGGAACTCGACGTCGACGACCGGGCCGGCGATACCGACCACGCGACCGCTGGTGAGGCCTGATTCTGTTGGTGAGTCTTGGGTCATTGTCATGACGTGTGCTCTCTCTCGGTTTCCGTACTTCTCAAGGTGCAGGGCGGATGCGTGTTCATGGTCAGGCCGCGTCGGGTGAACCGTCGTGCAGGATCTCGAAATCGATCACCAATCCGTGGTCGGCACCGGCAAGCGCCTCGGCGCCGCTGACGATCTCCATGATCTCGGTCGTGATCGAGTCCTGACGGGCCCGGTTCATGATGCGGCTGAGGTTCTTGATGAGCTCTTCGGCGTTGTCGGTTGCACTCTTCATCGCCCGCTGGCGGAAGGCATGCTCGCTGGCGGCAGCGTTGAGCAGCGCCGCGTAGATGCGGGCTTCGATGTACTTCGGCAGCAATGAGTCGAGGATCGTCGTCGGATCCGGCTCGTACTCGAAGTCGGCCTTCGCCTCGGCAGTGTCGGCGTGCCGGCCATCGCCACCGGCCACGGTGTCGCGCTCGAGCGGCACCAGCGGTCGCTGGACGACCTCTTGCGATCCTGCGCTGATGAAGCGGGTGTAGACGAGTTGGACTCGATCGACGGCGCCACTGACGAACAGGTCGACGACGTGTTGGCCGATCTCTTTGGCGTTGGCGTAGCTGGGGGCATCGCTGAAGCCGGCGAAGGTCGACTCGATCTTGTACCCACGGAACCGGAAGTAGCTCTCGGCCTTGCGACCGACGGCGATCACCGAATAGTCACGGCCTTGCAGGACATCGGCCTTGATCTCGCCCTCGGCGGCGCGCTGCACACCGGCGTTGTAGCCGCCGCACAGGCCGCGGTCGGCGGTGATCACGACGTACGCCACGTTGCTGACCGTCGGACGGCCGGCCAGCAGCGGCGACGAGGTCGACCCACCGGCGGCTGCGAGATCCTTGACGACCTCAGTGATCTGATCGCTGTACGGCACAGCCGCAGCAACGCGCTGTTGCGCCTTGACGATGCGGGATGCCGCGATGAGTTCCATGGCGCGCGTGATCTTCTTCGTTGCCTGGACGGTACGAATCCGTCCCCGAAGGATGCGCTCCTGACCTCCAGCCATCGCTTATTCCGTCGCCAGGGTCTTGTGGCTCTCGGCCTCGCCGAGCGCGGCTGCATCGGTTGCGGTGGGATCTGCCGAGCGGGCGGCTTCGGCGTTCGCGGCGACGAAGCGCTCCTTGAACTCGACGATCACATCGGCGATCTCGGCAGGCACGTCGGCCTTGGGGTCGTTGCGCATGCCCGACAGCAGCGCGCCTTGCGTCGAGCGCATGTGCTCGAGCAGTTCGGCCTCGAACCGGCGCACGTCGCCGACGGGCAAGCTGTCGAGGTAACCCTTCGTACCGGCGAACACCACCACGACCTGCTCTTCGACCGGCATGGGGGTGTTCTGGGGCTGCTTCAGCAGTTCGACCAGGCGGTAGCCGCGCTCGAGCTGTGCCTTGGAGATGGCGTCGAGCTCCGAGCCGAACGTGGCGAACGCTTCGAGCTCGCGGAACTGGGCGAGGTCGAGCTTCAAGGTGCCGGCGACGCTCTTCATCGACTTGATCTGCGCCGCGCCACCCACACGAGACACCGAGATGCCCACGTCGACGGCCGGACGGACGCCGGACTTGAACAGGTTGTCCTGCAGGTACACCTGACCGTCGGTGATCGAGATCACGTTCGTGGGGATGTACGCCGACACGTCGCCGGCCTTGGTCTCGATGATCGGCAGGGCCGTCAGCGAACCAGCGCCGCGCTCGTCGCTGAGCTTGGCCGCACGCTCGAGCAGGCGGCTGTGGAGGTAGAAGACGTCGCCGGGGTACGCCTCGCGGCCCGGTGGCCGGCGCAGCAACAGCGACACCTGGCGATAGGCCTCGGCCTGCTTGGAGAGGTCGTCATAGACGATGAGGGCGTGCTCGCCGTTCTCCATCCAGTGCTGACCGATGGCGCAGCCGGCATACGGGGCGAGGTACTTGAATGGTGCCGGGTCGCTGGCCGGGGCGGCGACCACGACGGTGTACTCCAGCGCGCCGAACTGGCGCAGCGTCTCGACGGTCTGAGCGACGGTCGAGCCCTTCTGGCCGATCGCCACGTAGATGCACTTCACACCGAGGCCGCGCTGGTTGATGATCGCGTCGATGGCGACGGTGGTCTTGCCGGTCTTGCGGTCACCGATGATGAGCTGGCGCTGGCCACGCCCGATCGGGGTCATCGCGTCGATCGACTTGATGCCCGTCTGCAGCGGCTCGTGCACGGGCTTGCGACCCATGATGCCCGGCGCCTGGATCTCGACACGGCGGATGATGCCGCCGACGATCTCGCCGCGACCATCGATCGGCTCGCCCAGGGCGTTGATCACACGGCCGAGCATCGCGTCGCCGACCGGCACGCTGAGGATGCGGCCCGTGGCCTTGACGGTCTGGCCTTCTTCGACGCCATCGGCGTCGCCCAAGATGACCGCACCGATCGACTCTTCGTCGAGGTTCAGTGCCAGACCGACGCTGCCGTCTTCGAACTCGAGCAACTCGTTGACGCCGCAGTCCGGCAAGCCGCTGACGCGGGCGATGCCGTCGCCCACTTCCGTGACGCGCCCGACAGTACGGGCTTCGAGCGAGGGCTCGAAGCCCTCCAGGTTCTTCTTGAGGGCTGCGGCGATGTCGCCTGCGCTCAGTGTGAGTTCTGCCATGGTTCTCTCATGTCTCCGTGTGGTGTCCGTGCCTAGAGGCGGGACTTCAACTGCTCGATGCGGGTGCGGACGGTGCCGTCGATGACGGTGTCGCCGACGGTGGCCACGAGGCCGCCCAGCACGGACGGATCGACCACCACCTTCAGGTTCAACTGCTTGCCGGTGGCGTTGGCCAGCGCAGCCGCCAGGCGGGTCTCCTGGTCGGCGGTCAGCGGCACAGCGGTGCGCACCTCGGCGACTTCGAGGTTCTTGGCGGTGGAGGCGCGGGCGACGAGCTTGTCGACGATCGCAGGCAGGTCGCGTGAACGACCGGAACCGACGACCATCGAGATCAGCTGGGTCGTGGTCGGTGTGACCTTGCCACCGAGCAGGTCCTCGACGATGGCCTGGCGCTTGCTGGCGGGGATCTGCTCGTCGCTGAGCGCGTTGCGCAGCTCGTCGCTGCTCTCATAGCTGCGGGCGAACCGGAACAGCTCGTCCTCGACCTCGTCGATCGTGCCTTCAGCTCGGGCGATCTCGAACAGGCCTCGGGCGTATCCCTCGATGCGTGAATCGCTCACTTGCTGGCTCCTACTCCGGCGATGAAGCTCTCGATGAGCGCCTGATGGGTGGCCTCGTCGAGTGAGCCGGTGACGACGTGGTCGACGGCGGCACTCGACAGCCGGGCGATCTCGGCGCGCAACTCGTCGCCGCTGCGACCGGCGGCAGCGACGATGTCGGCTGCGGCGCGGGTGTCGAGCTCGGCGAGCTCTTGCGTGAGACGGGCCCGGCCGTCCTCCAACACTGCGGCGGCTTGCGTATCGGCCTCGGCCAGCAGGCGAGCCCGCTCGCCGGCGATGTCGCCTTTGGCCATGCGGATCTGCGCTGCCTCGGCGTCGGCATCGACTCGAGCCGCCTCACCGGCGTCGAGCTCTGCCTGGATCTTGGCAGTACGTGCAGCCATCCCCTTCTTGACCGGGGGACCGGCGAACTTCCACAGGAGGAAGAAGACCAGCACCGATGCGGGGATGCCGAACAGCAGCTCGTATCCCTCCGGCCAGAACTTCGATGGGGTCTGGGTGATGTCGTGCTCGCCGCCCGCGGCGGTGGCCAGGAATGCTGCGACGTTCACTTCGCACCTCCGGCCATCAGCGCTGAGACGATGGTCGTGACGGCTGCGGCATCGGGACGTCGCCCGGTGGCGAGCTCGGTCACCCGACTGCTGACGTCGGCGACCGCCTCTTCGATGTGCTGCGAGGCAGCCGCTCTGGCGGCGTCGGCCTGGGCCATCGCTTCGGCACGGCGAGCCGCGATCCGTGCGTTGGCCTCGGCCAAGGCGGCGGTGCGCTCACCTTCGAGCGTTTGACGGGCTGCATCGACACGCTGGCGTGCCTCAGCTTTGACTGTGGCCAGCTCGGCCTCGTATTCGGCGACTTCGGCCTTGGCCGCGGCACGTGTGGCGTCGGCGGTCTCGTGATCGCCACGGATCTTGCCGTAGCGCGCATCCATGCCCTGCTTCAGACGCGGGAAGAGCACCAGACGCATGAGGACGAACAGCACGATGAACGCGCCGGCGCCCCATGCCAACTCTTTGATCTCTGGTGCGATCGGGCTCGGACCTTTGTCCTCGGCGGTCGTTGCAGCCTCGACAGATGTCTGCGGAAGGTGAACGACCACTGCGTGGCCCGCACCCGTCGTGGTGACGGTGACGGTGAGCACGAGTTCTCCTTAGAGACCGAGAAGGATGAAGACGACGAACCCGATGAGGGCGAGCGCCTCGGTGAAGGCGATACCGAGGAACATCGTCGTGCGGACCATGCCGGCGGCTTCTGGCTGGCGGGCCATTGCCTCGATGGCCTTGCCGACGACGTAACCGATGCCGATACCAGGGCCGATGGCGGCGAGGCCGTAGGCGAAACCGGCACCGATGGCGGCATTGGCTGCTTTGGCTTCGTCAGGCGACTGCACCGGATTGGTGTCAGCGATGAGGCGGGCGATTGCTTCCATGTTGTTTCAATTTCTCCTCGTGAGGTTGGTAAGGGAGATCAGTGCTCGGGATGTTGAGCAGAGTTGATGAAGACGGCGGTGAGGATGGTGAAGATGTAGGCCTGCAGCAGCCCGACCAGCACTTCGAATGCGGTCAGGAAGATCAGCATGAAGAAGGGCAGGATGCTCATCGGCTTGAGTGCGATCTGCTTGGTCTCGGCGAAGAACAGCGCGTTGGTCAAGAAGGCGAACGTGATCAGCAGCATGTGGCCGGCAAGCATGTTGGCGAAAAGTCGGACGGCCAGCGAGAAAGGCCGCAGCACGATGTTGGACAGCAGTTCGATGACGCCGACCAACGGTCGCATCGCCACAGGAACGCCGTGCGGCCACGCCATGCCGGTGATGTACTTGATGCCGTTGTGCTTGAAGCCGACGGCGTTGTAGATCACCCACACCACGAGCGCCAGGAACAGCGGGATGGCCATGCGGGCGGTCGCCGGCATCTGGAAGAGCGGGATGATGCCGGGCAGGTTGCAGAGGTAGACGAAGATGAACAGCGACAGCAGGAACGGCGTCCACGGCAGGCCGTCTTTGCCCATCGTCTGCATCACGATGTCGTTCTCGATGAACGTGACACTGCTCTCGGCGAGGTTGCGGACGCCCGTGGGCGCCTTCAACGGATCCTTGCGAGCGGCCATCAAGAACACGACGATGCCGATCAGGGCCGCGATCACCGCGATGAGTCCGACCTTGTTGAAGTTGGAGAAGATGTCCTTCCAACGGATCAACTCGTTGATCGGCGGAAACTTCAATGCGAGCATTCCGAGGTACTCCCTATTGCCTGGCTGGGTTGGCGACGGTGGTGGTCATGGACGAGGGCTTGGGCTTCAGGCCGGGATAGGCGAGCGACATCGCCACGTACTTCAGTTCCCACACCAAGAGACCCAGGTGAGTGAAGATGATGGTCGCTCCGAGTGCTGGAAGCGAAATCCATCCGGCGTCTTTCACCAAGTAGACGGCCAGGAAGATCAAACCGAGGCGGACGAGGTAGCCGAACAGCACCGAGGCCATCATCAGCCGCAGGCTGATCTTGGCGGTGACGGCGACGATGCCGGCGGCGAGCGCGAAGTTGACCAGCACGATTGCAATGGCGTACGCACTCGACGCCGCGCCATTGGCGCCCCACACCACGGCGCAGATGGCGATCAGGACCGGCGCCACCACGAGTCCGCGCTTGATCATGTCGTTGGAGACTGTGACTTCCGGCGCTGGGCCGGGCAGTGGCGCAGCCATCGAGAATGCGATGTCGTTCATGGACGGTCTCCCTGTACAGGCGTGGCCCGAGTACCCGCGGCGCGTTGCGCCTCGAGCACCTTCATGCGCGCATCGTAGTCGTACCAAAACCGCAGGAATTCACCGACCAGGCCGAGCACGACCAGGCCGACCATGAACAGGGGCTTGGTGCCGAGCCAGTGATCCAATCCGTACCCGATGCCGAGGAACGCGAGCGTCACGAGTGCGACATCGATGCCTTTACCGATCTTGTCATCGGTGGCTTTGCCGGTCGTGGTCACGCTTCGTGGGATCAGCTTCAACGGTCGGGTTCCTAGGCGGCTGGTGTCGTGCTCTTCACGCCGATGCGAGAAGCTTGTGAACGCGTACACAATCTATCGGAGGGGTTGCCAAGTCTCCAAACCAAGCCGAAACAAACGAGCGATCAGGTGACCCGGTTCCGTCGGATCTGGGGATGGAACAGGGTGTACAGCAACAGCCCCAGCATCGCGGCACCGATCGGGACGTAGGAGATGAAGCTCTGTGTCAGCACGGGGTAGAGCACGAACGCCGACAACAGCGCAGTCCATGCCCACAAGATCACGACGCTGCGGCGCTGGCCGTGGCCCATCTCCATCAGACGATGGTGGAGATGACGCTTGTCGGCGGTGGCGACGCCTTGGCGTCGGGTCGCCCGCCGGATGATGGCGAACAACGTGTCGAGGATGGGCACGCCGAGGATGAACAGCGGAATGAACAATGGCGCCAGGAAGAAGTAGGTCTGGCCGGCGTAGCCCTGCAGGTTCGGGTCGGCGCGGCCACCGACGACACTGGTGCTGACCGCCAACAGCAGACCGAGCAGCAACGCGCCGCCGTCACCCATGAAGATCTTCGCCGGATTGAAGTTGTGCGGTAAGAACCCGACGCAGATCCCGACGGTGATGATCGCGATGAGTGGGCCGATGCTCGGTGACGACAACAGGCGCACGGTCGGGTCGGCCAGGCGCAAGCTGTAGATGAAGAACGCAAGCGCGCCGATCGCCACGATTCCCGCAGCCAGCCCGTCGAGCCCGTCGATGAGGTTGATCGCCTGCGTCATGCCGAGCAGCCACACGATCGTGATCAACAGCACCCAGTCATCGGTGACGTTGTACACATCGACGAACGGCACGCGGAAGTAGAACATCGTGACGCCGTAGTACGTCAGCACCCCGGCGACCGCGATCGTGCCGAGAACCTTCGCCGGCGCGGAGATCTCGCGGATGTCGTCGAACAGGCCGACCAAGAACATCAGCGAGGCGGCGAACAACACGCCGCGCGGCTCGTCGTTGCGGGCGAAGATCGTGTCAAATCGATTGTCGAGCCGGGACACCGTCAACGCCGCAATCAGCCCGATGAACATGGCGATGCCACCGACATCGGGCGTTGCGACGGTGTGGATGCGGCGCTCGTCGGGCTCGACGACCCATCCGAGACGACGAGCGATCGCGCCGACGATGGGCGTGCAGACGAACGTGGCGACTGCGGCCACCAGGCCGATCAGGAGGTACGACGTCGTCGACGGCATGAGCGTTGGCGACTCTAGCGATCAGCTGTAGGCGGGGAACTTCGCGCAGAGCGCGGCAACCTCGGCGCGAACCGAGACGAGGGTGCTCTGATCCGTGCGTTCGCGCAGCACACGGGCGATCAGGGACGCGATCACCGCCATCTCGGCTTCCTTCATCCCCTGCGTCGTGACCGACGGGGTGCCGATGCGAACGCCGCTGGTCACGAAGGGGCTGCGGGGGTCGTCGGGGATGGTGTTCTTGTTCAGCGTGATGCCGGCCTGATCGAGCACAGCTTGAGCTTGTTTTCCGCTGAGCTCGGCATCGAACGGGCGCAGGTCGACGACCATCAGGTGGCTGTCGGTGCCACCGCTGACCAGACGGAATCCTTCGTTGGCCAGGGCCGCGGCCAGGGCGCTGGCATTGAGCACGATCTGCTTGGCGTACTCGGTGAAGCTCGGCTGCAGCGCCTCATAGAACGCAACCGCCTTGCCGGCGATCACGTGCTCGAGCGGGCCACCTTGCCACCCCGGGAACACCGCCTTGTCGATAGCCGCAGCATGTTGCGCGGTCGACAGGATGCACCCGCCGCGGGGTCCGCGCAGTGTCTTGTGCGTGGTGAAGGTGACGACGTCGGCGTAAGGAACCGGGTTGGGATGGGCGCCACCGGCGATCAGCCCGGCCAGGTGCGCGGCGTCGAACAAGAAGTAGGCACCGACCTCGTCGGCGATCGCCTTGAACGGCTCGGGATCGAGGCGGCGTGGGTAACTGGTCGTGCCGGCGACGATCATCTTCGGCCGGTGCTCGAGCGCCAGATCGCGGACCTGATCCATGTCGATGCGTTCGTCGCCGGGTGTGACCTTGTACGGCACGAAGTGGTACAGCTTGCCGCTGGCATTCACCGGAGACCCGTGCGTCAGGTGACCTCCGTGGTCGAGGCTCAGGCCCAGCACGGTGTCGCCGATGTCGAGCAGCGCCTGGTACGCGCACATGTTGGCGTTGGCCCCGCTGTGCGGCTGCACGTTGGCGTGATCGGCGCCGAACAGTCGCTTCACGCGATCGATCGCCAACGCTTCGACCTCGTCGATCACGGCGTTGCCGCCGTAATAACGCTTGCCGGGGTAGCCCTCCGCGTACTTGTTGGTCAACACCGACCCGACCGCACGCATCACCGCCGGGGAGGTGAAGTTCTCGCTGGCGATCAACTGCAACCCGGTGACCTGACGCGTCGTCTCGGCCGCGATGAGGTCGAACAACTCGGTGTCGGGTTGGGTGTCGGATGGGAACGGCATCGTTCACAGCTCCATTCGTGATTCTTCGGCTTCGATCATCATCACCTGGTCGACGCGTCGGGCGTGGCGGCCGCCTTCGAACGACGTCGCCAGGAACGTGGCCAGGATCTCTTCGGCAAGGCCGACCCCGACGACCCGGGCGCCAATGCTCAGCACGTTGGCGTCGTTGTGCGCCCTCGCCAGTCGCGCGGTGAACAGGTCGTTGCACAGTGCAGCGCGTACCCCGTGCACCTTGTTGGCGGCGAGTTGCTCGCCCTGGCCGCTGCCACCCAACACGATGCCGACGTCGGCATCGTGGTTGCGAACGGCGCGGCCGACCGCGGCGCAAAAGCGCGGGTAGTCGCAACTCTCGGTGCTGTTCGTCCCGAGATCGGTCACCTCGTGACCATCTGCAGCGAGGACGCCGATCAGATGTTGTTTCAGTTCGTACCCGGCGTGATCGGAGCCGATGGCGATTCGCGGCATCGGGCGAGTCTACGACTGCGCGGTTTGTCGACCCAGCCTGTCGCCGATGCGGCCACCTACCCTGGGCGAGATGGCACTCGATCCTTTGGCACCGGTCGTGATCGGCGTCGGCCAGACCCTGCAGCGCACCGACGACCTCGACGAGGCGCTGGACCCGAGCCTGATGATGTGTGAGGCGATCGGCAACGCCACGATCGACGCCGGGTTGCACTCGATCCCCAATCCGCAGTCCCTGCGCGTGGTGAACCTGCTCTCGTGGAAGTACGGCGACCCAGCCTTTCTGATCGCCCAGCAACTCGGGCTGACCCCGGCCGAGACGGCGTACACCCCGATGGGTGGGCAGAGCCCGCAGAGCCTCGTCAACGCCACGGCAGCGGAGATCCAAGCCGGCCGACTCGACATGGCGATCCTCGCCGGCGGCGAGGCCCGGCGCACCCGTGTGCGGGCCCGCAAGGCAGAGCGATCGCTGGAGTGGCCCACGGCACCGGAGGGTCGCACGCCGCGGATCATCGGCGACGACCTGGTGTTGAACCACCCGACCGAGCTCGCCCGCGGCGTGATGATGCCCGTGCAGATCTACCCGATCTTCGAGAGTGCCATCCGTGCGGCAAGTGGTGCGACTCCCGAGGAGCACCTGCAGCGGATCAGCGAACTGTGGTCGCGGTTCAGCCAGGTGGCCGCGCAGAACCCATGGGCGTGGTCGCGTGAGGCCAGGACAGCTTCGGAGATTCGCACACCGTCGGCGGACAACCGGATGGTCGGCCTGCCGTACACCAAGTACATGAACTCCAACAACGACGTCGACATGGCCGCAGCAATCATCATGTGCTCGGCCGAGAAGGCGATGTCGCTCGGCGTACCGCGAGATCGATGGGTGTTCGTGCACGCCGGCAGTGATTGCCACGAGCATCCGTTCGTCAGCAATCGCTGGTCGTTCGCCCACACGCCTGCCATCGAGCTCGGTGGTCGGCGCGTGCTGGAGTTGGCAGGCTGCACGATCGACGACGTCGCGCAGATCGATCTGTACTCGTGCTTCCCCGCTGCGGTGCAGCTCGGCGCCCAGAGCCTGGGGCTGTCGCTCGACCGGCAACTGACGCGCACCGGCGGGTTGTCGTTCGCCGGCGGCCCGTGGAACAACTACGTCATGCACGCGATCGCCACGATGGTCACCGACCTCCGCAGCGACCCGGGAGAGCTCGGTCTGGTGTGGGCCAACGGCGGGTACGCCACGAAGCACGCATTCGGCATCTACTCGACCGAGCCGCCCGTTCACGGCTTCCGCAGCGACCATCCGCAGGCCGAGATCGACGCACTGCCCCATCGTGAGCTGGCCGAGATGGCGGATGCCGCCGGACCGGCGACCGTCGAGGCGTACACGGTGATGCACTCCCGCGAGGGCGAGCCCGAGAACGCCATCGCCGCATGCCTGCTGGCCGACGGCCGGCGGGCGTGGGGCACGTCGGCCGAGCCGGGTCTGGCGATGGCGATGTGCGCCGGCGAATGGGTGGGTACCCGCGTGACCCTGACCGAAGCCGGCGTGCTGACCGCCGACTGATCTGGAAGAAGGGCCGTCGGGGAAGTGCGAACTCTCGACGCAGGACGTGCGCGTTGAAAGTGCGCACTTCGCGCGAATGTGGTCGGCGCCCGCGCCGGGTCAGAGGGCGTCGCCGACGCCGCTCGACACCAGGTCGGGGCAGTGCGAGGCGAGGTATGCGTCGGTCGCCGGGTTCTCGACCCCATCGACGACGAGGCTGGGGTCCTGCGCGAATGGAGTGATCGCGTTGTCGTACGCCACCGCTGCCGCGTCGACCTTGGTCTGCAGGTCACCGGCGATCGGCGGCAGCTCGATGACCGGCACCTGCGGGTCGCGCCGCTGCAGTGCGGTCTGCCACACGGTGGTCAACGTCGATTGGTCGGTCGCGCTGACACCGGCGGCGACGAGGGCCGCGACACCGCGGGCTGCGCGACGCGAGTACGGGCCGATGCGTTGTTCGATCACCACGGTGTGCTCGGTCGCCAGTTCCACCGGCCAGGATGCGTCGATCGCCGCGGCCACCTCGACGAGACGCGGTGCGGCGACCAACTCGAGCGCCGCGAATCGGTCGCTGGTGAGATCTCCGAACGAGGCGGCGATGCCGAGCGCCTGCACCGTTCCGACATAGCCGGCCCACGCCGCGCAGAACGGATTGGCGGCGGCCAGACCGGGGACACCGGTCGGCTCCGGAGCAGCGGACGAGGCGACGGTCGCGGTGGCCTGGTGCGAGACCTCCGCGGGAGGGACCGACGTCGTCGCCCCTCGACCGGACGAGCCGGTCGAGGAGCACCCGGCGACCAGCAGTGTGGCGATCGCCGGCAACTGCCATCGTCTCGACGCCACGGCGCGATCGTAACGGTGGAAAGCTCTGCCATTCATGGCACCCACCAACCGCCTACCGATCATCCTCGACTGCGACCCGGGGCACGACGACGCGGTGGCGATGATCGTCGCGGCGCGCCACACGAACCTGCTCGGCATCACCACGGTCGCCGGCAACGCGCCGCTGGAGTCGACCACGCAGAACGCGATCGTGGTTCGAGATCTGCTCGGTATCGACGTGCCGGTGCATGCCGGCGCCAACCGGCCGTTGCTCGCGCCGGCGCGGCATGCGGGTTACGTGCACGGCGAGAGCGGTCTCGACGGCGCCGATCTGCCGCCTCCATCGGGCCCACCCGCCAGTCGTGACGCGATCGGGTTCATCATCGAGACCGTCCGCAGTCACGAAGGTGTCTGGCTGGTTCCCACCGGCCCGATGACCAACATCGCGCTGGCACTGCGATCCGCGCCCGACATCGCCGCCCGCATCGCCGGCATCTCGTTCATGGGCGGCGGGCTGTTCGGCAACCGCACGGCCACTGCCGAGTTCAACATCTGGGCGGACCCGGAGGCGGCGGCGATCGTGGTCGACTACGGAGGCCCGCTGATCATGGCCGGGCTCGACGTGACGTACCAGCTCCAGGCCACGCCCGAGCGGATCGCGCTACTGCGCGCGATTCCCGGCCGGCTGGCGGCGACGATTGCCGACCTGATGACGTTCTTCAGCGGGACCTACGTGAGCCGCCATGAGAACATGCGCGGCGCTGCGGTCCACGATCCGGTGGCGGTCATGGCGTTGACCCACCCGGAGCTGTTCACCAGATCGTTCTCACACGTCGTGGTCGAGACCGCAGGCGAGCACACCCGGGGTATGACCGTGATCGATCAACGCACGTTGCTCGATCGGCCGGATCCGAACTGCGACCGGCTGACCGATGTGGACGGCGACGCAGCATGGGCCGTCGTCACCGAGGCCATTGCTCATTTCAGCAGCTGACGATGTTGGTCGACGGCGCGCACCGATCACCGAGGAAGTACGGTCGGGGCAATGCGCGCCGCAGTGATGCGAGATTGGCAACTACGAGTCGATGAGATCCCGGATCCGACTCCGGGCCCCGGGCAGGTCCTGACCCGGGTGCTGGCGTGTGGCATCTGCGGGAGTGACCTGCACCTCCTTCAGCATGGCGAGGAGAGCCGGCGGATGATGAACGAGTTGAACGCCGATCGGCCGCCTGACCCAATGCAACTCACGGTGTTCGAGCCGGAGCTCGACACGGTGATGGGGCACGAGTTCTGTTGCGAGGTCATCGACACCGGCCCCGGCTGCAGCAACCTGAAGACGGGCGACATCGTCGTCAGCCTCCCGGTGGCGTTCGACGCTGCGGGTCTGCATGCAATCGGTTTCTCCAACATCTACAACGGCGGCTACGCCGAACTGATGGTGCTCAACGAGATGGTCGGGATCAAGGTTCCGAGCGGCCTCGGCGCGAACATCGCGGCCATGACCGAGCCGCTTGCAGTCGGTGTGCATGCCGCCGCGAAGAGCAAGATCACCAGCAACGAAAGCGCGATCGTGCTGGGCTGCGGTCCCGTCGGGTTGGCATGCATCGCCGAGCTGAAGATGCGCGGCGTCGGCCCGATCGTGGCCGCCGACTTCTCCAGCAAGCGGCGTGCTCTGGCCGAACTGCTGGGCGCTGATGTCGTGGTCGATCCACGGGTCACACCGGCCATCGAGGCGTGGCGTCATGCCGACGGCGTGCGCACGCCGGTGATCTTCGAGGCGGTTGGCGTACCGGGCATGATCGACCAGGCCATGCGCATGGCGCCGAAAGGCGCGCGCATCCTCGTCGTCGGGGCGTGCATGCAAGAGGACCGCTTCCACCCGATGTTGGGGATCGGCCGGGAGCTCAGCCTGCAGTTCGCATTCGGCTACGAGCCCGGGGAGTTCAGCTCGGCGTTGACCTCGATCGCCGACGGCAAGGTCGATCTTGCCCCATGGGTGACGGCGGCCGTTGGGATCGAGGGCATCCCCCAGGCGTTCAGCGACCTCGCCAACCCCGAGCAACACGCCAAGATCATGGTGACGCCGTGACACTGGAATCGAGCGAACCCGAAACCTCGACGCCGCCGGACACCTTCCCGCGTCAATTCGCCCGGACCCGACGCCTCTCGCTCGGCGAGCCGCGCAACCTCGTCGTGTCGGCCGACGGACAGCGAGTCGTGTTCATTCGCAGCCGCGCCGGCGATGATCCGGTCAACTGCCTGCACGTGCTCGACGTCGCCACCGGCGAGGAGCGGTTGATCGCTGATCCACTGACACTGCACGCACAACTCGATCCCGACGATCTGCCCGCAGAGGAACGTACGCGCCGAGAACGAATGCGCGAGACCGCCTCGGGCGTCACCACGTTCGCCACCGATAGCTCGGTTGCCGTCGTGGCGTTCCCGCTCGCCGGGCGACTGTTCGTCGCCGGTCTCATCAGCGGTGTCGCCCGCGAACTGGTCGTCGATGGACCGGTGTTCGACCCGCGCCCCGACCCCGCTGCAGGTCGGCTGGCGTACGTGTGCGGCAGCGCGCTGCGAATCGCCGAGCTCGACGGCAGCAGCTGGGAGCTGGCCAGCGACGACGACCCCGAGGTCTCGTGGGGATCGGCCGACTACATCGCCGGCGAGGAGCTGCATCGCTCTCGCGGCTACTGGTGGAGCCCCGATGGCTCGGCGATCGCAGCGTGTCGCGTCGACGTCTCGCCGGTGCAGCGTTGGTACATCGCCGAACCGGGCGCACCCGACCAGCAACCGCGCGAGATCCGCTACCCGGCGGCCGGCACTGCCAACGCCATCGTCGAGCTGCACGTGCTGGCACTCAACGGCGGGGCGATCCAGATCGCGTGGGATCACGACCAGTTCCCGTACCTCACGGCCGTGCATTGGGTGTCGAACGAGCGACTGCTGCTGACGGTCCAGTCACGTGATCAACGCGACCTGCAGGTGCTGGAAGCCAACCCCACGACGGGCGACACC
>JANPOJ010000416.1:0-10397 GCA_031427935.1 Ilumatobacteraceae bacterium
TGCCTGGCCCGACGAGATGATCCTGACCCACGACATCGTCGAGGGTTCGCGGCCGGAGGCGGGCGGCGAGCGGCGCATGGCTGCGCAAGTGCTGCTCAGCCGCTGCCGTGAACAGATCGCTCACAGTGTTCCCAGCACGCGCTGGTAGGCGCCGCGGCGCCACTCCACGATGTTCGCGACCAGCCAAGCCGGCTCGACCCAGCGCCACGCAACGAACTCAGTGCCATCGGGGCTCGGCGCAATGTCGTCGTGCAACGCGTCGAACAAGAACCACTTCTGGACTTGGCCTCGCCGGCGACCATCGTGACCGTGATCCCGGGTCACGTGCTCCGGCCACTCGTAGGCCACCCATTCCGGAAACTCGACGCGGGCGATCACGTCGAGTTCGCCGAGCCCGGTCTCCTCCATCAGTTCCCGCCACGCCGCGTTGATCGGCTCCTCGCCCTGTTCGAGCCCACCTTGGGGCAACTGCCAGCTGTCGGCCACGTCGGCGCGCTCGAACGCCAAGATCTCGCGCTGGTTGGGGTGCCGCACCACGATCACGACCCCCGCACGAAAATGCTGACCACTCATTGCACTCAACGTATCCCGAACGACGACTCGCCCAGCTTCCGGCTCAACCTGCGGGCCACCCGGACCGATAGATCCTGCAATGAATCTCCGGCGCCGAATACTGTGGATGGCGGCAGCCACGGCTGTGTTGAGTTCGATCGCGCCGCTCGCGCAAACGCAGGCATCGGGAGGCAGCGACTCCAAGCAGACCTACAAGGCCGGCTTGGTGACGCTGTGCTCGACCGACACGTTCGTGCGCATCGCCGGGGTCAACGAGAGCCCGATCCCGGTGACGATCGGTCTGACGGAGAAGCTGTCCGACGGCAAGCCGGCCAACCAACTCGACGGCGACTCGAGCGACGAGTTGCTGGCGATCTACCCGATCACGATCCCACCGGCCTCCAAGAACGTGGTGACATGGGACCTGCCGATTCCGGCGCACCTCAAGGGGCGGACCCGAACCGGCGAGGACAAGGCCAAGCACGGTTCATGGACGACAGAGCGCTGGATCGACGAGAACGGCCTTGACTACAAAGGCACCGGGGGCGCGGCGCAACCGAATGGTTCGACGTGTGCGCAACCGGTCGGTACCACGACGACCACGAGCACGACGACCACGACCACCGTTCCTGTGACGACATCGACCTCGACCTCGACAACCGTCTCCAAGCCCGACCCGCAGCCCGTGCGGATCAGCCCGGCATCGCTGTACTCCACGAGCAACTCACGGTTGGCATCGCGCGCCGGAGACGGCGACACCACCACAGAGTTCGTCACCCAGATGCTCGATTTGTCGCCGCCCACTTGGGCGTGGCTCAACGCCGATCTTGGTGAGAACGTGCCGTTGGTTCGCATCGATTGGATGTGGTCGATGGTGGGGGCGGCCGATCAGTTCCGCATCGACGTCTCGATCGACGGTGTCACCTGGTCCACCTTGGCCACGCCGGGCGAGGCGCCCGTCGGCGGTTGGAACAGCCTGCAGCTGAATCAGCAGGTACGCCTCGTCCGCTTCTCGTTTCACAACCCAAACCACGATCCTCAGCTCGGACACCTCGCGGAGGTGCGCTTCTTCGCAGCGAGCGGATTCGTCGCGACCGACCACCCGACGGTGCTCAGCGCGGCGGAGATCACCAGTCGGGCCGAAGTGTCGGTCAGGCCACCAACCGGGTCGGCGCTCAGCGGCGGCCGCTACAAGGCGAAGCGCTCAGCTCGTTCATCCAACTCGCCGGAGAGCTCATCACGGTTGACCCTCGACGGCAAGGTCGACACCGCCTGGCAGACGTCGATGGCCGTGCCACCGCGCACTGGCTGGACGGCGTACGACCTCGGCGACACCGTGGCGCTCGGGGAGATCCGCTGGAAGTTCTCCGAGATCGGGTTCGCCGACAAGTTCGTGCTGCAGAGCTCCCCCGACGGCGTTCACTGGTCGACGTTTGCCAAGGCGGGCAACGCCGCATCGCCGAACACGTGGGTTTCGTTGACCACGACCGTCAAGACCCGCTACATCCGCTTCTTGTTCTCGAACCCGAACAAGGATGCCAACGTCGGCTACCTGTCCGAGGTGCGGTTCTACGCCCAGAAATGAGCCGGGCACGGCAACCGGTCTCAGGCCTTCGGGGGGAGAGTGCGGATGCCGAGATCGACCAGTTGCTTGAGGTCGACCGGGGTCGGGGCATTGGTCATCGGATCCATCCCAGATTGGGTCTTCGGGAAGGCGATGACCTCGCGGATGTTCTCCTCCCCCGCAAGGATCGCCACCAGGCGATCGATGCCGAAGGCGAACCCGCCGTGGGGGTGGAGCGCCATAGCGGAACGGGTTGAGGAAGAAGCCGAACCGCTTGTTGGCTTCCTCGTCACTGATGCCGAGCAACCGGAAGATGCGTGACTGCATCTCGGGCTGGTGGATTCGGATCGATCCGGAGCCGAGCTCCCAGCCGTTGAGGACGAGGTCGTATGCCTGGCTGCGGACCTTCAGCGGATCCGACTCGAGCATGTGGATGTCGTCGGGGTGCGGTTGCGTAAACGGGTGATGGCCGGGCTTGGGTCGGCCTGACGCCTCGTCGACACCGACGAACAGAGGGAAGTCGACGACCCACAGGTACCGATACGGACCCTCGTGCACCGGTGGGCGGCCAAGGTCGTTGCGCAAGTTGCCCAGCACCTCACAGGTCATGGCCCATTCGTCGGCCACGATCAGCAACAGATCGCCCGGCTTGGCCTCGAGGCGTTCGCACAGAGCGGCCTGCTCCGATTCACCGAGGAACTTGACAACAGGTGACTCCAGCGAACCGTTGTCGGCAACCTTCAGCCACACCAGCCCCTTGGCGCCCATCGACTTGGCCCTGTCGGTCATGGCGTCGAGCTTGTTGCGGCCATACTCGGCCGCCTTGCCCGCTGCGTTGATGCCCTTGATCGTCTGGGCACCGGCAAAGGCCTTGAACTCGGTGGCTGAGAACGCATCGGTGAGCTCGACCAGTTCCATGCCGAAGCGCAGGTCGGGCTTGTCGCTTCCGAAACGGTTCATTGCGTCGTGCCACGTGATCTTGACGATCTCGCCGGGGTCCTGCCCGGCCGACTTGGCGGCTGCGACCACCGCCGCCCCGATCGCCTCGTGCACGTCTTCCTGGCTGGCGAAGCTCATCTCGGCGTCGAGTTGCATGAACTCGTACTGCCGGTCCGCGCGCAGATCCTCGTCGCGCAGGCAGCGAGCCATCTGGTAGTACCGGTCGATGCCGGCCACCATCAGCAACTGCTTGAACAGCTGCGGGCTCTGCGGCAGGGCGTAGAACGAACCGGGTTGCTGGCGACTCGGCACGATGAACTCGCGGGCGCCCTCGGGTGTGCTGGGAACCAGCATCGGGGTCTCGACCTCGACGAAGCCTTGCGCCTCCATCGCGGTGCGGATGGCCGAGTTGGCAGCGGCGCGGATGCGCAGATTGCGCTGCATCCGCTCGCGGCGGATGTCGAGATAGCGGTATTGCAGTCGGGTCGTCTCGGAGACGGTGTCGGCTCGCTCGTTGATCGGGAAGGGCGGCGCCTCGGCTGTGTTGAGGATCTCGACGTGGCAGTCCTGGATCTCGATGGCCCCGGTCGGCAGGCGATCGTTGGTGCTCTCCGCCGGCCGAGCGGCAACGGTGCCGGTGACACGGAGCACGAACTCGGGCCGAACGTCGACAGAGTTGTCGACGACACATTGGGTCACGCCGGTGTGGTCGCGCAGGTCGACGAAGGCCAGCTTTTCGCCATGCTCGCGGCGAGTCGCCACCCAGCCGCACAAACTGACCGTCTGGCCGATGTGCTCCGGGCGAAGGTGGCCGCACTGGTGGGTGCGCATGGAAGTCGTGCTCATGGACGCGCTTTCTTGAGGTAATCGATCAGGGTGGAGCGGGCGATGGTCTGTTGCCCGTCGTTGGTTCGCAGCGGGCGCACGGTAACAGCGCCGTCGGCGACCTCGTTGCTGCCGACGATGACTGCCACGGCCGCGCCGCTGCGGTCGGCGACCTTCATCTGCGCCTTCATGGTGCGATTCTCGTATGCCCGGTCGGCGGTGAGGCCGGCGGCGCGCAGTTCGGCGGTCAGTTGCAACGCCTCGAGGCCGCCGGTGGTGTCTACGACGAACGCATCGAGCGCCGGCGGTACAGCAGCAAACACGTCTTCGTCATCGCACGCGATCAGCGTGCGATCGAGCCCGAGGGCGAAGCCGATCCCGTGCGTCGGCGGGCCGCCGAGGGACTCGACGAGGCCGTCGTAGCGACCGCCACCACCCAACGCGTTCTGAGCGGAATCAAGGGTGCCACCCTGATATTCGAACGTGGTGTGGCGGTAGTAGTCGAGCCCGCGGACCAACGTGTCGTCGATGGAGAACGGGATGCCGAGTGCAGTCAAGCCCGATTGCACACCATCGAAATGAGCAGCAGCCTCGGCGCTGTAGAACCGGGCAATGCGCGGCGCACCGGCGATGACTGCGGCGTCACCATGCCGCTTCGAATCGAGCACTCGCAGCGGGTTCTTGTCGAGCGTGACTTGGCTCTCCGGCGACAACGACGTGCGATTCGACTCGAAGAACTCACGCAGGGCGGCGACGTATCGGGCACGATCTTCCGGCTCGCCCAGTGAGTTGAGCAGCAGCTTCACCTGACTCAACCCGAGCGCTCGATAGAACTCCCACCCGAGGGCGATGACCTCGACGTCGAGATGCGGATCATCGGCGCCCAGCACCTCGATACCGACCTGATCGAACTGTCGATACCGGCCCCGTTGCGGCTTCTCGTAGCGGAACTGCGAACCGGCATACCAGACCTTCCACGGCAGGATCGGCCGGTGCTGCACGAAGGCCCGGCAGACCGACGCGGTCAGTTCCGGCCGCAGTGCAACATGTCGCCCACCCTTGTCGACGAAGTCGTACATCTCCTTGGTCACGACGTCGGTCGCATCGCCAATCCGTTGGAAGACCCCGAGATCCTCGAGCAGCGGCGAGATCACCTGGCCGTACCCGGCGGACTCCACCACCTGGGCAAAGACCGACACGAACCGCCGCCACCGCGCCGACTCGGGCGGAAGGATGTCGCGCATCCCCGGGCTGGTCTGGAACTCCGGCATCGTCGATCCAGGCTATCGGCGGAGTTTGCCTGGTCAGCCGCCTTTACCTGGCACCAAGCGATAGGCGTCGTAGACGGCGTCGATCTGCTTGATCGTGCGCAGCACGGACTCGAGGTGGCTGGGGTCGGCCAGCTCGAACTCGAATCGCATCTTCGCAACCCGGTCGCCACCCGTGTGGGTGCTGCACGAAACGATGTTGACATGCTGCTCGCTGAGGGCGTTGGCGACATCGCGCAGCAGCCGCGATCGATCGAGGGCGACGACTTCGACGCCGGCGCGAAAGATGGCCTTGGTGCGGTCACCGTCCCAATCGACATCGATCAACCGGGCTGCCTGATCGCTCATCAGGCTCTCTGCATTGGCGCAGTCGGTGCGATGCACCGACACACCGCGGCCGCGGGTCACGAAGCCGACGATGTCGTCGCCGGGCACCGGTGTGCAGCATCGCGAAAGGCGAACGAGGATGTCGTCGAGACCCTCGACGTGCACACCGACAGCGGAGCGCGGGCGATGCGGGCGATCCGGCCGCGTCGGCGACACGACGGAGAACTGCTCACCATCGGCACCCTGCGAGAACCCACGGGCAACCTTTTGAGCGATCGAGCGTGCCGAGACGTGATGCTCGCCGACCGCCGCCAGCACCGAGTCGAGATCGGCGTACGAGCTGGCCGCGATCTCGTCGGTCAACACCTTGCTGTCCCAGATGCGCTGCAGCGGCAGGCCTTCGCGGCGGAACTCTTTGGTGAGCTCCTCGCGCCCGGCTTCGATCATGTCGACGCGACGCTCGCGGCTGAACCACTGACGGATCTTGTTGCGAGCACGCGGCGAGGCGACGAACTGCAGCCAGTCGCGCGACGGACCAGCGGTCTCGACCTTCGACGTGAAGATCTCGACGGTGTCACCGCTGTGCAGCGTCGTGCCCAACGGAACAAGGCGGCCGTTGACCTTGGCACCGATGCAGGCATGCCCGACGTCGGTGTGCACTGCATAGGCGAAGTCGACGCTGGTCGACCCGACCGGCAACGGAATGACGCGGCCCTTCGGCGTGAACACGAAGACCTCGTCCTGCTCGAGGTCGGTCTTCAAGTTCTCCATGAAGGCCGCAGGGTCGGAGATGTCGGCTTGCCAGTCGATGATGCGGTTCAGCCAATCGATGTCGCTGGTGGAACCGTCTCCCTTGTACGACCAGTGCGCCGCGACGCCCCACTCGGCGCGCTGGTGCATCTCGCGCGACCGGATCTGGACCTCGACCACCTTGCCGCCGGGGCCGATCACCGTGGTGTGCAAGCTCTGGTAGAGGTTGAACTTCGGCATGGCGATGTAGTCCTGAACCGACCCACCACCGGCTTGTAGCTGCCGTGGATGCACCCCAGTGCCGCGTAGCAATCCTTCACCGAGTCGACGATCACGCGGATGGCGACGAGGTCGAAGATGTCGTCGAACTCGCGACCCTTCTGCATCATCTTCTCGTAGATGCTCCACAGGTGCTTGCCGCGACCTGTGACCTCGGCTTCGATGTTGAGCTCGTGCAGGCGCCCACCGACCTCGGCGATCGCTTTGGCGAGGTACACCTCGCGCTCGGGTGTGCGCGTGCTGACCAGGTGGTCGAGCTCGGCAAAGCGCTTCGGGAACAGCGATGCGAACGACAGGTCTTCGAGTTGCTGCTTCAGTTCCTGCATGCCCAGTCGATGTGCCAGCGGTGCGTAGATGTCGAGCGTCTCTTGGGCGATGCGGCGCTGCTTCTCGCTGGGCATCGCCGCAATCGTGCGCATGTTGTGCAGGCGGTCGGCGAGCTTGATGATCAGCACCCGCAGATCGCGGGCCATTGCCACCAGCATCTTGCGCATGGTGGCTGCTTGCTGGGCTTCCTTGGAGTCGAACTGCAGCCGCTCGAGCTTGGTCACACCGTCGACGATCGCGGCGACCTCGGCACCGAACGCGGCCTCGACGTCGGCGATGGTGATCTCGGTGTCTTCGACCGCGTCGTGCAGCAGCGCGGCGGCCAACGAGATCTCGTCGAGGCCGATGTCGGCGACGATGCGGGCAACAGCCAGTGGATGGTTGATGTAACTCTCGCCGCTACCGCGCGACTGGTGGCGGTGTGCTTCCTTTGCAGTCTCGTAGGCGCGGTTGATCATCGTCACCGACGCCTTCGGGTGCCGGCGCCGGTAAGCGCTCAGGAGCGGCGTCAGCTCGTCAGCGGTGACGTTCTGGTGCCTCCGCCAGGGAAGCACACGATCGACAGCGGCCACGGCGACGCCTCAGTACCGAGCCAGAACTTCTACGCGGTGACCCTCGAGCCGTGCCCGACCCTCGAGCTCTTCGATCTCGATCAAGAAGCCGACACCGATCACGACGCCACCCAGGGCTTCGACCAGGCGCACCGTTGCCGCCGCCGTACCACCGGTCGCCAACACATCGTCGATCACCAGGATCTGCTCGCCGGGATGGATGGCGTCGCGGTGGATCTCGAGCTTGTCGCGTCCGTATTCGAGGGAGTACTCCTCGCGCACAACAGCCCAGGGCAGCTTGCCGGCCTTGCGAACCGGGACGAACCCAGCCCCCATGCGGTAGGCCACCGGTGCGGCGATGATGAAGCCACGTGCTTCCATCCCCAGCACCCTGTCTGCCCGCATGCCATCGAACCGATCGGCCAGTTCGTTGATCGCCCGAGCGAAACCAGCGCCGTCACCGAGCAGCGGGGTGATGTCGCGAAAGACGACCCCCGGCGTGGGGAAGTCGTCGATGTCTCGCACGAGCTCGGTGAGCCAGTGGCCATTTGATGCCATATGGCTTCACGCTACCGTTGCTCAGCTGGCGCGACGCTTCTTCTTCCGCGGCCGAGGCGGGTGCGTCAGCAACGACTCGGGCGTGTGCTGCGTGATCGGAAGCACAACTTCGCCGGGCGATTCGCTGCGATGGCGCGCTGCCTCGCGCCGCGCCGCAGGGGAACCGCCGAGCACCAGGTGATCCAACTCCGCGCCGGTCGCGTGCGCGCCGTGGAAGCTGCGGTACCGGGGCTCGCGCATCTTGAACATCGCCAACAACGGCGAGGCGATGAAGATCGACGAGTACGAGCCGGTCAACAACCCGACGAGCAGCGCCAGGGCGAACTCGCGAAGCGTGATGGCGCCGAGGATGCCGGCACCGAGGATCAAGAGCGAGAGCACCGGGAGCACCGCGGCCAGGCTGGTGTTGATCGAACGCATCAGCACCTGGTTCATCGACACGTTGATCACATCGGCGTACGGCATACGAGCGCCGGAGAACCGGTCGGTGTTGTCATTGACCTTGTCGAACACCACGATCGTGTCGTAGAGCGAGAAGCCGAGGATCGTCAAGAAGGCCACGACCGTCGCCGGTGTGACCTCGAATCGTAAGACCGAGTACACGCCCACGCTGATCAAGACGTCGTGCAACATGGCGATGATGGCGGCCAGCGCCATGCGCCACTCCAGCCGCCAGGCGATGAAGAGGGCGACGAGGATCAAGAAGATGATCAGCGCCCTGACCGCCTTCTCGGTGATGCTGCGACCCCACGTGGAACTGACCGAGTTGACGCTGACCGATTGGGTGTCGACCTTGGCTGCCGTCGCCAGTGCGGCTTGTACCTCTTCGCGCCTGGTGACGGACTGATCGCCGACCTGGATCAGCAACACGGCGCCCGAGGCGGAGGTGCGCTCCTGGACCTTCGCATTGGTGCCGTTGATCCCATTGGCATCCAGCACGGCTCTGGCCTGCTCGATGCTGAGGTTCGTGGACGAGACCTCCCACGCGACCCCGCCCTCGAAGTCGAGACCGAGGTTGAGCCCTTGACCGATCAGTGATCCGAGCGTGACCAGCAGCAGCACTGACGAGATGATCAGACCCCACCAGCGACGACCGTAGAAGTCGATAGCGGTCTCGCCGTGGTACAACCGGCCGCCCACGCCGCGCCGTGGACGGATGTTGGGAAGAACTTCAGTGCTCACGACGATGCCCCCGCTGGTGCCACTTCGATGCCCATCACCTTGCGTCGAGCCATCCAGTCGGTTCGGGCCAGCAGCAGCACCACCGGACGGGTGAAGCCGTAGGCGACGAACAGGTCGCACAAGGTGGAGAGCCCGAGGAAGAACGCAAACCCACGAACCGAGCCGACCGTGAGGTACCACAGCACGGCGGCGCCGATCAACGACACCATGTCGGCGACGACGATCGTGTGCCAGGCACCGGCGAAACCACGCTGGGCACTGTTGCGCATCGAACGCCCGGCGCGCACTTCGTCTTTCAATCGTTCGAAGAAGACGACGTACGAGTCGACGGTGACGCCGACCGACACGATGAGGCCGGCGATTCCGGCCAGCGACAGGGCAAGACCCTGCGTTTTGGAGAGGAACGAGATGATCGTCCAGATCAGGGCACCAGAGACCGCCAGGCCACCGGCAACGATCAAGCCGAGCAGGCGGTAGTAGAGCACCATGAAGATGAAGACCAGCACGATGCCCACGAGCCCGGCGATCCATGCCGCCCTCAAGGAATCCTTACCGAGCGTCGGCGAGACGGTCTGCACGGCCTGCGTCTCCAGCCTGACGGGGAGCGAACCACTGTTCAGGACCCTGGCCAGGTTGCGGGCCTCGGACTCGGTGAAGCTGCCCGTGATCTGCACACTGCCGGTGAAGTTGGCCTGCTGCACCGTCGGTGCCGAGATGATCTCGCCGTCGAGGTCGATGGCCAACTGACGCGTCGGGCACGTCGCCGTAGCGTTGAAGCACTCCGAGGCCAACACGTTCCACACGTCCTCGCCGCTCGAGCCGCCGCGGAGGCTGACGGTGACGCCCCAACCGGATCCCGACAGGATGCGAGCGGTGGCGTCGTCCTGGAACACCTCGCCGGTGCCACCGGAGGGCCCGACGTAGCAGATGCTTCCGCCGCGGGCCTTGATGAAGCCGGCCTGGTCCGGGGCGACAGCGGGCAATTGCAGCGGTGCGTCACCGGCAACGGTTGTCGTCGTCGCGCCCCGCCACGGTTGTGGTGGGGGTGTCGGTCGTCGACGGAGCCACGGTGGTGCTTGCCGACGAGGCAGCGGTGGTGGTCGTGTTCGCGGTGCTCTGTCGACGCGAGGGGCCACCTGCGGCAGTGGTGGTCGGCGCGCCGGTGCTGGTTGCCGCAGCGTTGGTTGTGGCGACACTGGTCGACGTTGCGGCTGAGGACGTGGTCGTTGTGGCGGTGGTCGCCGGCTGCTGCTTCGGATCTGACGTGGTGCAGGG
>JANPOJ010000417.1:0-2552 GCA_031427935.1 Ilumatobacteraceae bacterium
GCTGGTCGGTCATTCGTTCGGCGGTGGCGTGGCCATCAAGCTCGCCCACGACATGCCGAAGCGGGTGCGGTCGCTGGTGCTGGTCAACTCGATCGGCGGGTCGGCGTGGCGCAACGGCCGCACGTTGCGCAGCATCGGCGAACGGCCGCTGTGGGACTGGGGGCTGCACTTCCCCAGCGACGTGTGGCCGGTGCGGCAGGCGACGCGAGTGCTACCGGTCGTGTTCGAGGATCTGTTGCCCAACCTGGTGCGCAACCCGCGGGCGATCGTGCGCGTCGCCAACCTGGCGCGGCGGGCCGACCTCCGCGTCGAGCTCGAACGGCTTCGCGATCGCGGCCTGCCGATCACGATCCTGTGGGGTACCCGCGACGGCATCGTCCCTCGCGAATCGTTCGAGGCGTTGTGTGTGGCATCGGGTGTCGAAGGGACCGTGGTCGAGGGTTCGCACAGTTGGTTGTTGGCCGACCCACAACACTTCGGTGAGGTGATCACCAACGATGTTCGCGTGGCGCAAGCAGCGCGTGATCTCGAACGCGGGCTGGAGCACACCAAGCAACGTGGGCTCAGGCGGGTGCCGACCCTGCGTCGGCGGAAGGCAAGCGCGGTCCCGCCACCCGAAGGTCGCCCCGACGGCGAGTGATGCCGCGTGCATCGAGCTCGTTGACCAGTGGCAGCGCGTACTTCCGCGAGACACCGAGGTCTTCACGCAACCGGGCGACGGTGAAGCCATTGGGGCTCTCCTGCAGCAGGCGAGCTGCGGCGTCGGCGACCGCCGCGATGGTCGCCGGGTGGAAGTAGATGCCGTCGCGCTCCACGATCATGCCGCGGCGCACCAACTCTCGGAGCTGGGCTCTGTCGACGCCGGTCGGGTCGGGCGGCGTGACCCCACCGGTCAGCAACGCAGCGACGTAAGGGTGGTCCTGGAGCGGATCACGGGCTTCGGCTCGTCGTGCCCGCCCCGCCTCCACGACGACTCCTTCGAGGGTGTGCACGATCGCCCGGCGCCGCTCGTCGAGCTCGGCGAGGTCGAGCCCCATGTCTCCGGCCGCGCCGATGCGCTCGGTCACGTCGTGGCGTGCCGCGGCCAACCACTCCGGTGACACCAGCGCGTGGCCGAGTGTCGGTTCGTGTCGCTCGCCGGTCAGTGCCTCGAGGTCGTCGACGTCGACCCAGCCGCGCTCGGCGATGACCCGCTCGACCGCCCGATCGGGCCGGGCCTTCGACGCCGGCAGCACGGGTGCAACATCTAGTACCTCGCCGCCGCCGACGGTCTCGTCGCGACCTGACTCGCGCAGCACGAACCGATCACCGGGGATCAGTGGCAGCGGCTCGGCGAGGTGCACTCGAACCAGTCCCGCGCCGCCGGGTGCGATGGCATCGCGTCCCAACACGCGCAGCTTCACCGGGAACGAGCCCGACCCGCTGTACGCCAGGTACGCGCCGCGCCGCGTCACCTGATGCTGCAACGCGGGCAGCACGCGCAGCGACGCATCGAAGCGTTGGGTCGGTCGCCACTGGTCGGCGATGGTCACCGCATCTCCGCGCTCGAGATCGGTGTGGTCGATGCCGGCGAGGTTGAGGGCGACTCGGTTGCCCGGACGGATTGCCGGCTCGCTGCGACCGTGGGTTTGCATCCCCCGTATTCGCACCGGTCGGCCGCCGGCATGCACCTGCTGGTCGGTGCGCAGCTCGCCACCCGTCAGTGTGCCGGTGACCACGGTGCCACTTCCCTTGGCGGCGAACACGCGGTCGATCCACAGACGCGGCCTGCCGCGATCGAGCGCGGCAGGCGTCTCGTTCACCAACACATCGAGTGCGGCGCGCAGGTCGTCGACGCCCGCACCGGTGACCGCACTGACCGCGACGATGGGCGCGTCGGCCAGGAAGGAGCCGGCCAATCGGTCGCGGAGCTCCATCTCCTGCAGCAGTCGCCACTCGTCGTCGACCAGATCGACCTTCGTCAGTGCGATCAACCCGTGACCGAGCCCGACCAGTTCGAGGATTCGCAGGTGCTCTTCGCTCTGCGGCTTCCAGCCCTCGGTCGCGGCGACCACGAACAGGCACGCATCCACTCCACCGACCCCGGCCAGCATGTTGCCGATGAACTTCACGTGGCCGGGCACGTCGATGAAGCTGATCCCCTCGCCGCTCGGAAGTGTCGTGTGGGCGAAGCCGAGGTCGATGGTCAGGCCGCGGTTGCGTTCCTCCTCGAGGCGGTCGGGGTTGACGCCGGTCAACAGTTCGACCAGCGACGACTTGCCGTGGTCGACGTGACCGGCCGTGGCGACTACGCGCATCGTCGCAGGGCCGCGGCCACCGCCCCGTCGCTGCCGGGATCGACGGTGCGCAGGTCGAGCAACGTCGAGCCGTCGCGGGTGCGGGCGACGACCGGAGGGTTGCACGACCGCAGCACCGCCAGGCGATCGCCGGCGATGCGAATGCCGATCGACGGGATCGTCGTGCCCCGCCCCCCAACCGCAACGGGGACCCCCCCGGGGGGGTGGATAGAGCCGCAAACCGGCCCGGCGAATTTATAGCCCGCCCCCCCGGGG
>JANPOJ010000418.1:0-1888 GCA_031427935.1 Ilumatobacteraceae bacterium
TCCGCATCGACACCCGATCCATCCCACTGCTCGATGAAGGCCATGCTGCGCTCCCCGATGAACACCGAGGCCAGCACCGCCTTGTCGTCGCGGTCGACGATCGACTCCGGCAGCAGGTCTCCGACTACTGCGGCCATCACGTCGGTACGGTCAGCCGGTCCGCGACGCGGCCAGGTTTCAGCGAGCGCACTGAGCAGCGTCGGCTCGGCCAACGGGTGCGCGACGCTGCAGCCCGAACCCTGGCCGACGAGGTCCAGCGTGTGCTGGGCGACGTGCCAGGCCCGGCGGGCGAACACCCACGCGAGATAGCGGCGCCAACCCACCGGCTCGGTCTCCGACGCCTCGTCGAGGGCGGGCTGCACCGCGTTGCGCCCGGCGTCGGTCAGCCACGGATGCGGTTGGCCGCGCTGCCGGTACCACCGCTTCACGGGCGCCGGCCCGCGGCTCAACGTCGCGACTGCAACCGCTTTGGCTGCACCGACTGGTCCCCAATCCACCGGATGCAACGCAGCGCGGAACTTCCATCCACCGAACGACTCGTCGCCGCCTTCGCCGGTCAGCACGACGCCACCCGCGGCCGCAGCCACGATCGGCAGGTAGCTGCCGATCTGCGACGGATAGAACAGACCTCGGGTCGCCAACCACTCGGTGATCGCCGGCTCCAGCAGGTCGGCGTCGGGGCGGTCGATCACGATCCACTCCGTCAGCCCGAGGTGGCGCACCACCATCTCCTGCCACTTCGTCTCGTCGCTCTCGGGATGATCCCGGAACCGCAGCGTCACGGGGATCGGCAGCGGCGCACCGTTGCGACAGGCGACATGTACGGCAAGTGCCAGGACGGCACTGGAGTCGCGACCACCGGAGAAGCACACGAAGACTTGCCGGCCCAGCGCGAACTGATCGTCGATGATCCGCTCGAGCTCGGCTCGGGGAGACAGCGAGCGCGGGGGCAACACCAGCGCTTCCGGCACCACACCGAGGGGCATGCCGAGCGCCAACTCGACCCGGCTCCAGTGATGATCGGGCGACATCAGGCCGATGGCTCGAGCAGACCTCGCTGCAAGAGGGATTGGAGTGTCGAGGTGACATCGGCCGCCACGACCTCGGGCTCCACGTCGAATTCATCGATCATCATCGCCTGCACCTCATCGGCGGTGTGGCCGGCGCCGAACAGTTCCCAGATCCGCCCTGCCGAGCCGTTCAGCGACACGTAGGCATTGGTCGCCGCATTCAAGATGACCGTGTCGGTCTGCACCACGCGGTGCAACACGTCGTCAGGAATTCGATATTGCATCGGCGCGAGGCTAGTGGCACATCGCGCTCAGCGACCGCGAACGATCTGGCCGGCGCGCCGGGCCAGCCAGCCGAGATTGCCGAGGCGCGTGCGGTGCTTGAATCGCAGGTACTCCTCGACGGGCCAGATCACCTCCGCCGAGCGCCGCAGTCGCTGCTCGCCGCTGAGGACGTTGACCAACCCGAGACGAGCTTCGCTGTCGTGGATCGAATCCAACAGCCATCGTCGGGCGCGCGTCGGAGAATGGCTCCTGACGTAGGTGCGCCAAGCGGCGGGGATCGGTACCAGTTGCGCGGCTCGCTCGAGCGACCACACGAAGAGATCACGTTGGCTGCGACCAGCGACCAGGGCGACGACGATCGGATCGGCCGGGTCGACCACGCGCGCCAGACGCGCCAGGTCGGGCAATGTCGACAGCTGGGCACCGCCCGACGTGGAATGCAAGACGCTGTGCACGAACATCGCCGCCGGGCTGCACGCCTGCAACGCGACGTCGCGCACGGTGATGGTCTGCGGGCTGGCGAACAGCGGGTCGGTCGGCAGCCGGCTGTCGACGAGGCACCCTTCGATCGCCTGATGGATGTCGATCGCGCC
>JANPOJ010000419.1:0-3529 GCA_031427935.1 Ilumatobacteraceae bacterium
GACCGCCCTCACGTTCGCCGTCGGCAGATTACCGGAACAACCGCGAGCGATCACCGGGAATAACCCGAAGCCCATTCTCAAACACGGCGCTCGCCCAATCCGCTTGCAGCCGTGATCTGGAGCGCACGTTCTGCTCGGTTCGCGTATCTCAGCGTGGCGCGGATCGGCACTTATCTCAAGCGCGGTTTGGGGTGTCATCGATGTAGCCGACGAGGCCTTTGAGCTGCGTCGTGGACGCGTTATCTCAAGCGCGTCTTCGACATCCCAGTTGAAGCGACTCGGCCGTCGTAGGGTCGAACGTATGTTCTCTCGTGACACGTCGTGATGGTCCAGCAGGTGGTGATGCCGGGTAGCGGGTCGGTGTCGTGGACGGTGCTCGGCGATGATGGCGCGCCTGTCGAGGCCGTCGAGTCATATCTCGCCTATCTCGCGGCGTTGGAACGTTCGCCGAACACCCAGCGGGCCTATGCGACGAGTTTGAAGTTGTGGTTCGAGTTCCTCGACCGCGCCGGCCTCGTCTGGGGTGAGGTTGGTGTCGATGATGTCGCCAGGTTCGTGGCTTGGCTGCGAGCGCCGGCAGCGAACGTGATCGTGTTAGACACTGGCACGGCGGCGCGGGCGCCGGCGACGGTGAACCGCCACTTGGCGGCGGTGTTCGGGTTCTATGAGCATCACGCTCGCTCGGGTGTCGACGTCGCTGCTGGTCTGGTGGCGTGGCGTCGGATCGGTCGCGGGTCTTACAAGCCGTTCTTGCATCACGTCACCAAGGGCCGACCGGTGCCGACACGTCCGATCAAACTGCGGGTCCCGACTCGTGTGCCGCGGACGTTGACCGCCGAGCAGGTCGTGGCGGTGTTGGCTGCGCCGCAGCGTGCTCGTGACCGGTTCTTGTTGGCGTTGCTGGCTGAGACCGGGATGCGGGTAGGTCAAGCGCTCGGTTTGCGCCATGCCGACTTCGTCAGCCGGGCCAAAGAGGTGCGCATCGTTCCTCGCGCCGATAATGCCAACGGTGCCCGGGCGAAGTTGCGTTCACCGGTGAAACTCCCGGTCACGGCCGGCCTGGTTCGTTGCTACTCGGACTACATGCACGCCGAGTACGGCGGACTCGACTCCGATTATGTGTTCGTCAACCTGTGGGCCGGGCGGGTCGGCGCGCCGATGAGCTATGCAGCGGTGCACGAGATGGTCGATCGGATCCGTGCCCGCGTCGGGTTCGATTTCACGTTGCACATGTTGCGCCACACGCACGCCACCGAGTTGATCCGATCCGGCGTCGCTATCGAGGTCGTCGCTCGCTTGTTGACTCATCAGTCGTCGACGACGACCAGCCAGACCTACGTGCATCTCGATGTCGCCGATGTCCGCGCCGCTCTGCATCGCGCCGGGGTGTGGGTCGAGTCCGAGGCCGGTTCGTGACGTCGTCGGGCGCAGCCCGCCATCTTCGTGTTCGTCCTGAGCTGCATTTCGGCGGCGGCGACGCGGTGGAGGCCGAGTACGCCAAGGACACCTGGGATGCAGCGATCTTGGGGATCGCGGCGCGCCGCGGTCGCGACATGGCCCACTTCGGTGTGATCCAACAGGTCTGGTTGCGTGAGGCGATCAAGCGCTGGTCGCGTTTCCGTCTCGCCGCCGGCTACTCGTTCGTCACCATCGAGACCGGCGCACAATCCATCGCCCGCTGGTCGATCTTCCTCAACGAACGACCCGAGGTTCGTGGCCCTGCTGACATCACCCGTGAGCTGCTCGAGTCGTTCCTGTCGTGGATGGCGTCGAGCCCGTGGGCGGCGACCACCAGGTCGCACACCCTGACGTTCACCAAGGTGTTCCTCGACTGGGGCCACCGCCACCACACATTGCCCGGCTTGGCGGCCAACGCCGTCATCTACGAAGAAGAGGTGAGCCGGCCGGCGGACAGCCTGCCGCAGTTCATCTCCGAGTTCGTGATGTCCCAGCTGGAATCCGACACCGCCCTTGCTCGGCTGCGCAACCCGACGGTCCGCCATCTTGTGATCGTGCTGATGGAGACCGGGATCAGAGGCGGTGACGCCTCAGTGCTGGCGTTCAACCCGATCGTCGAAGACAGCGTCGGGGGCGCCTGTTTGAGATTCGACAACTCCAAAGTCGGAATCGAGCAGCTGATCCCGATCAACGCCAAGGCCGCAGTCGCGATCCGCGACCAACAAGCCCATGTCTTGTCGATATGGCCTCACGGATCGCCGTGGCTGTTCCCCGGACTCAGCCGGAACCCGAACGGGACCAAGCCCTACGCCCACAACAGCCTCTCCCAACAACTCGGCGACTGGCAAAAAGCCATCGACGTGCGCGACGAAGCCGGGCAACCAGTGCGCGTTCACGCTCACCAATTTCGTCACACCGTCGGGACCCGGCTGATCAACGCCGGCGTCCCCCAGCACGTCATCCAACGACTGCTCGGACACGCCAGCCCACGGATGACCGCCCGCTACGCCCAGATCCACGATCACACCGTCCGCGACGCGTTCGAGCGCTATTGCGCCCAACGGATCAACACCTCCGGCCATGCCGTGCCCTACGACCCCGACGCGCTCACCGCCGACGCGGAATGGGCCAAACACAACCTCTCCCGAGTACGCGACAGCCTGCCCAACGGCTACTGCGGGCGACCGCCACAACAAGACTGCCCACACCCCAACGCCTGCCTCACCTGCCCCGACTTTCAGACCACACCCGAGTTCCTCGACGTCCACCGACAACAAGCCGGCGTGAATCGGACCCTCATCGCCCGCGCCGACAGCAACGGCCAGTTCCGCCTCGCCGACAACCTCCGCCGCGTCCAAGACAGCCTCGACCGGATCATCCCCGCGCTCGAAGCACTCGACAACAAACAGCCATGACACGCGCCGACAACACCCACCACCTCCAACGAGCGGCGACAGCGCGCCACGACACCGCCATCCAACGCGCCCGCTGCGCAATCGAAGATCTCGATCGCGCCGGCCAGGCGATCAGCTTCACCACCGTCGCCAAATCCGCCGGCGTGTCACGCGGCTGGCTTTACAACCAACCCGACCTTCGCGACGCAATCGACCAGCTCCGCAGCGGCGTCGCAGCCGCCCAAGCGCTGAGGAATCCAGCTGCACAACGCGCGTCCACCGAGTCGCACCGCCAACGCCTGGACGCCGCACGAGACGAAATCACACGCCTACGCGCCGACAACGCCACACTACGCGGACAGCTCGCCCGCACTCTCGGCGAACAGCGACTTCGTCGCTGACCCGATGCGTCGATGACATGTCCTCAACGCAGACCCGCAGGTCAAGGCTGCATATCGACAACGCGCTTGAGATAACGGCACTTCAGCGAGTGACAGCGCTCAACACCAGTTGTCATCGGAAGAGAAACGGACCTCCAGAGTCGTGGCCGAAGGCCCGACCCGTTGCGACGAAACCCCCACCGGTACATTGCACCGACGCGACGCGCCACCAACTCGCCGAAGCGAGACGACGAGATGCCGTTCGGAGCATGCCGCGACGAGTTCCGTGTGTCAGCG
>JANPOJ010000420.1:0-10647 GCA_031427935.1 Ilumatobacteraceae bacterium
AGTCGTCGATGTCGTGCGCCAGAAGCTGGCCCGAGCGAGGAGACGATGGAGCAGCGCGACCGGAACGAAGTACATGTTGGCGATGCTGTGCTCGAACCCGGCAGCCACGAAGGCGGCAACCGGTGGCACGACCGCGATCACTTTGTCGGTGACCGAACGAGCCGACATCGACAGCCAGACTGCCAAGCAAACGAGCGTGTTGGCGAGGATGCCGGAGACGAACGCGTCGGGAACCGCGAGGTGTGTCTTCGCCGTGGCAATGTCGAGCGCCCGAAGACCGACGGCACCGTCGCCCGCTTCGAGCCGCCGCGAGAACACCACGAGAGCCGCGGTCGCGACGGCGCCGACGAGGTTGCCGAGGTAGACGATGGCCCAGTTCCTCAACAGCTTGGCGAGCCGCACGCGCCGGCTTGCAAAGGCCATGATGACCAGCGTGTTGCCGGTGAACAGCTCCGCCCCGCCGACCACGACGAGAACCAGACCAAGGGCGAAGACCACGCCCCCGAGCAGCCGACTGATCCCCGGCGAAACACCGCCGCCGGCAGTGACCACGGTGGAGAACATCGCCCCCAGGCCGATGAACGCGCCGGCCAGAACAGCCAGCACGAACAACTTGCTGAACTCCATCTCCGTCTTGGCCACTCCGACGTCTTCCGCCTTGCGGGCCATCGCGGCAGGAACGAGCGCGTCGAGGTTTACGGGAACCGGTGACGTAACGGCTGGCTGATCCGAGTGATCCATTGCCTCATCGTGGCCCACCCAGCGCGAGAGGGAAAGTTCTATGTCCGCGTGGAGTGTTTCACGCCCACCCGAGTGCCTCGAGACACTCCACAGTGGCCTGACCCTGACGCGACGTCAAGGTGCACGCGTCAGGCGACGCCGAGCTCGGCGATCGACATCAGAGGACTCGAAGGCGGAGCCCTCTGACCTGCTCGAAGTCCTTGCGGTTCCTGGTTACGAGCGCAAGTTGATGCTCGAGCGCGGTAGCGGCGATGAGCGCGTCGGGTAGGCGAAGTCCGAATTCGCGAACGACTCGGCCGGCGCGTTCAGCGACTGGTCGATCGACCACGAGCTCTCGGAACGGGGCGAGGAGCTGTACGGACAGGTCCGACGCGGTGTTGCCGGCGAAGAGCTCGGAGCGCGTGATGACGGAGTAGTGAAGGCGATTCCGCCCAGGCTTGATCGCTGTCGTTCCACGGAGGTGGTCGATGAACACATCAGTGTCGACCAGTACGTCAGCCACGCTGCCAGCTGTCGCGTGATGGAACTTCGGCGTCGGTCTGGGCGCCAAAGGTGCTGGCTAGGGCGACCGAGGGATCGATCTCGCTGTCGAGGTACGCGTCCAATGCTCGTCGAACAATCTCGGCCATCGGCACGCCTCTGGATTGCGCCATGTTGTCGATGCGACGACGCTGCCCGTCGGTGAGGTACACCTGGGTTCTGATCGCTGACATACAGCAACTATATACAGCATGTGGCTGTGATGACGGCCGTGAGTTGTCCATTCGGAGGTTGGGCGACCGAGCTGACGAGGAACCGGGCAGCCCCTATTCGCTACGTAGTCTTCTGGGGCTGCTCGATTCGACCCAACTCTCGGTGTGCGAGCTCGGCGCTATCGAGAAGATCTGGGCGCCACGCTCCGGCATCGGCGCCTCATCCTGCGCAATGTTTGGCACCCAGATCTCGGAGCGGGGCGCTCTCAACGTGGTGACCTCTGGATCTGGGCGCCATTCGACTGACATCAGCCTGGTGCGCAGGGCAGGCGTGGCGCCCAGATCTCAGGCGACGCCGAGCTCGTCCATCATCTCCTGCCACGAACGGCGCACGCGTTCGGCGGAGGCCCGGTCGCTCGATTGCTCGAGCGATTCGATCTGCAGACGCCACAACGGGTCGGCGTAGCGGTCGACGCTGAGGCCGCGCTCCGACATCCGAGTCGCTTCCTGAGGGATGCCGAGCTTCATCGCTGCTTCGGCGGCGATCGTGCATGCTCGCACCATGTCGAGGCGCAGCGCGTCGCGATGCCCGACCACCCACTCGGCCGGGCCCTCGTCGAGCAGCAGATCGCCGCGATACACGTCGGTGGCGCGCAACGCTGCGTCGAATGCGCGGCGATGGTCGTGACGCGCTGCCGCCGCGGTCGCAGAGGCGAGCCAGACCTGGAAGGACCGCACGTCGCAGAACGCGTCGGGGCTCATCTCCAATTGGTACGCGTCACCGTGGCGGACGATGCCGGGCGCCGGGCGCTCGGGCATCAGCTTGCGCAGCGACGAGACCGCTACCTGCAAGCTGTGGAGTGCCGCGTCGGGTTCGACATCGGGCCACAACGACTCCATCAGCACCTCGCGATGCACTGGGCGGCCGGCGTGCAGCGCCAGCAAGCGCAACACCGACAGCGCGCGCGGACGCACCACCGAAAGTTCGACGGGCTTGCCACCGATCACGAGCTCGAGTGCGTCGAAGCAGTAGACGCGCATCGAACCAGTGCCCTGCGGTGCCGAGCGGGCGCCTCGCACACCGGCACTGTCGCCACGGAGTTGGCGGACGAGGCCAACCATCGCCGTCGCACCGAGCTTGGTGAACGCGAGCGACGCTTCGTCGAACGTGGCCGACGAATCGTCGGCGCGCAACAGACGGCCAAGGCCCTCGAACAGCATCGACACCGCTGCGCCCCAAGCGTCCGAGTCGCGCTCGCAATGCTCGCGCACCGCGCGCGCCGCGTCGCAGCCGTCGGCTTGCGAGGTCAGGGCCAGCGACGCCCGTGTGATGCGCGCCATCCATCCGAGGCCACACCGGTCGACGACCGAGGCGACCTTTTCGATCCGCGCCGGCTGCAGCAGTTGCGTCCCGTGATGCACCGCCAACAACCCGTCGACCAGCACGAGCGCGAACTCGGCAACGGCTGCGGAACGGCTGTCAGCCAGCGGATGACGCAGGACCGCCGACAGCACCTCATCGGCAGCCTCTGGTTGGTTGGCGATCAACAGGGACAGCCCGCGGCCGAGCACGTTGCTGAGCTCGCCCGGCTCGAGGGTGTCGAGCGGTGGCTCCGCCATCGGTTCGAGACGATCGAGATCGTCGGCCGACATCTGCGCGGCCCGACGCAGCTCACCGAGCCATCCGGGCGGCAGGGGCGCGTTCGGGTCGGCCCAGCCGAGCAGCGTGGCCCGCTCCTCTTCGCAGGTTCTGGCCAGCGACTCCAGCGTCGC
This sequence comes from Ilumatobacteraceae bacterium, assembly GCA_031427935.1. Taxonomy (GTDB): domain Bacteria; phylum Actinomycetota; class Acidimicrobiia; order Acidimicrobiales; family Ilumatobacteraceae; genus JAENVT01. The sequence goes on from JANPOJ010000420.1 coordinate 3,207, forward strand.
TCCGGCAGCGGCCCGGTCGTAGTCGCGCAATGCTGCGCCGAGGCGACCGTTGACGGTTCGCTCGCGAGCGCGGGCCAGCAGCAGATACGGATCGTTCTCGACGATCGGCGCGGGCACCAGCTCGATCCAGGCATCGCCGGCAAATGGGCCCAGCATCGACGGGTGCGTCATTCGGTCGGCGACGAGTCGGCTCACCGCCGACCAGTGACCGGCGCGGCTGTAGGCATGGAGCGCGTCGTCGATACGACCCTCGGCCTCCAACAGTTCCCCGACCCAACGGTGGTGGGCGTTGGCGTCGGCGACACCGCGTCGTTGCTGCAGACACGCCTCGAGATGGGCGCGCAGCACCTCGTGGTAGCGATAGGCGCCGCGCTGATCGATGGCAATCGTGAACAGCTGGTTGTGCTCGAGATGCTCGAGCACCGAGGCACAGTCAGTACGGCCCGTGACGCGATTGCACAGCTCGCCGGTCAGCACCGGCAGCGCCGACGTCTCGATCAGGAACGACTGCAGATCCGTCGGCAACCCGGCCAGCACGTTGCGCGCCAGGTAGTCGCGGCCGACGCGAGTGGCACTGAGCTCACCGATCAGCCTGCGCCGAGCGTCGAGCGGCTGATCGCGCGCCGCCAGGTTGTAGAGCTGCAGCCCTGCAGCCCAGCCTTCGGTGCGCGTGATCAACATCGCCACGTCGGCCGGCCCGAGGATCATGTCGTAGTGCTCGCGGAACAGTCGGTCGGCTTCCCACGTTCGGAAGCGCAGATCGTCTGCAGTGATCTCCAACAGCTCGTCGGCGAGCAGCAGCCGGCTGATGTCGAACTCGGGATGGCTGCGGGTGCCGGCGGCGATCACCAACTTGGCCGGTTGCCGGTCAATGAACCGACCGAGCTCCGACTCGGCAAGCGTCGAGGCGATCACATGCAAGTCGTCGATGATCAGGGCCACGCGCTCGCCGGGCCATGCGTCGATGCCTGCGGCGAGCGTGGCACCCGTCGAACCATCGAGCTCGACACCGATGGCTGCGCCGACCACTCGTGCGATCTGGGCGAGGCAGCCGTCGGGGGCGGTCTCCAGCTGATCAGCAGGGCACCACGCTGCCGGTGTTGCACGTGCGGCAAAGTGGCGCAACGCAGTGGTCTTGCCGGAACCGGCGGGGGCGACGACCAGCGTGAGGCGGAACTGCCACAGCTGGTCGATCAGCGCATCGACTCGCTGGCGCGACAGGGTGCCACTCGTTCGACCACCAGAGTTTCTGGTCCTCGGCGCGACAGGCATAGCCGTCCCTTTCACTGCTTCGCAACCTTGGTCACGGCTTCGCAGCCGAACGGCACCGTATCGCACGCGTTCGACCGTGTCTACGGTCAGTGGTCAATCACCCACACAATGATGAGAGTCGGCAGACCTGTCGAGATACGCGTCTACGCAGTTTGGGTCTGCATCTGCCCGGGATTGGTGATCGTGATAACGCCGCCCCAGGCGCATTGGCACATGCACGTCGCCGTCAATGCCGGGGCCCCGTTGATCTGCACGGTCGGCGAGCCCGGCGACCAGGGCGACGTCGTGACCGGGATGCACGGCTGGGGCGTCAGCACCCCGAGCGCCGCCGACGTGGCCGCGGCGACCTGCGGGTTCGACAACGTGGTGCACATCCCGAACGGCATGATGTTGACGTTGGGGGCGAAGTCCTGGATGGTGGCGGCCATCTGGCCGCCGGCCTGCACCGGCTTCCCCTTCGGCACCACGGTCAACACCGAAGGTGCCACCCCGAAGCTGCACATCAGTTGCGCGGTACCGGCGACCTGCACTCCCATTTCATCACCGTAGAACGGTTGCTCGACCGGATGACCGGCACCCGGCGAAGCCATCCGGGCAACACGGGATGCCCGTTCGGGCAGCACGCCTTCATGTCTGCCCCACCGATGAGGTTCAGCTCCGCCCCATCTTGTCGACGCCGGCACAATCCAGCACGTGGATCACGCCTCGCTCGAGCCTGAGCATGTTGTCGCGGACGCCGCGCTGCAGGACGCGATTCACGGTTTGGCGCACCGTGCCGGCGGCGTGGGCCAAGTCATCCTGCGACATCCGGATCGGCTCGGTGTCGTACGCGGCCGCCAACACTGCGAGGCGACGCCACACCCGTTTCTCGGCAGGCAGCAGCATCTCGACGACGAGCTCGCTGGTGCGGACCACCCGCTCCGCCAAGGCCATCACCAGGAACCGATCGACGCCCGGAAGGCGAGCGCGCACATCCTCGAAGTCGTGGCGGTGCAGGACCATGATGCCGGTCGCCTCGAGCGCACAGACTCGGCCCGTCCTCAACCGGTCCGGATGCACGAGAGCGAGCTCGCCGAAGAACTCGCCCGGCTGAATCACCCGCAGGGTGATCGTCTGGCCCTGCATCGTCGCCACCTGCACGTCGAGCCGGCCGGTCTGCACCAGGTAGAGGCCGTCGCCTCGATCGCCGTCGTTGAACACCGCTTGGCCGCGCTTGTAGTGGCGAGGGCGAAGCCGCGCCACCAACGCATCGCGCTCGACTGGGTCGAGGGCATCGAGTAGCGCCGAGCGGACGATCGCCCCGTGGGTCAGCATGCGCCGATCCTAGGTGCGTCTACCTGGAGGAATGCGGGTCGGACGTGACGTACGTCACGACCCGACCGACACACCCACGACAGTGGGCCGCTCGTGATGGGCGCATCGTTCGCCAGTCTCTTGAAAGGGGAACAAGATGCTGATGTTTTCACGTCTCGCCACATTCACCGGTAGTCCGCGCAAGGTCATGCCGTGGGTGGTCGGGATCACCGAGTACGTCAATGCCCACGGCTCGCTGCCAGTCACCTGCTGGTCCGGAGCGTTCGGCTACCCGATCGGCACCGTGGCCTGGAGTTCGACGGTCGAATCGCAGGCCGCACTGGCCGCCGCCACCGGTCAACTGCTGGGCGATGCCGGCTACCTCGACCTCATCGATGCCGCTGCGGACCTGATCACCACGCCGGGTCAGGACTCGCTACGCGAACTGATCTACGGAACCCCGGGGGAGCCGCCGGCGATCGGGGCAGTCGCAACGGTCACCACCGCAGTCGCCATCGTCGACCGCATGGCTGATGCAGTCGGGTGGGCTATCGAGATCGGCCAGCACGTCGAGAAGGTGATCGGCACGCCGATTGCCGTGCTCACCGATGTCTACGGAACCATGGGAGGGATCAGCTGGATCGGCTCGGTACCCGATTTCGCTGCCAGCGACGCAGGGCGCGCCAAGCTCAACGCCGACGCCGACTACCTCAAGCACATCGCCGGCTCGAAGGATCTGTTCATCCCGGGTTCGGGACACGTCGGCCAGGCGACCCGCATCGCCTGACCCGCGTCCTCAGCCGTGATGGTGTTCGGCGTGGTGGCGGGCCAGCGGGTCGTCGGCGAAGTCGCCTCGCGGGTCACGCCACACGCTGTGTACGTGGTTCGCGTCGCGGGCCGTGTTGTCGTATTCCACGAGGATCGAGGGGCCGTGCAGCCGGTAGTAGTGCGGCTGCCCTGGCTCCAATCCCCCGGCCCACAACAGATGCACCTCGTCGAGCGCTGACCCGGCGAACTTGGCGGCCTCCTCATCGGCAACGTCGTCGGGGAGGCGGTCGACGTACAACCGCAGCAACGAGTCGAGCATGTCTCGCTGCGAACCATCCATCCCGGTCGCCGCCAGGCCCTTCGGTCGGTGTGTGAACGACATCGCCTCGAGGTCCTCCGGGCCGACACCGGTGATCGCGTCGAGTCGCTGTTGCGCGCCTTGCAGTCGCTCGCCGACCTCGCCGTCGAACTGCCGGCGCCAGATCAGTGGCAGCGAAATCGGCTGATCGCCATCGGAGAGCGATGGCCTGTTTCCACCGACGAGATCGGTGGGCGCCCGTGGCGAGACGATCGCGATGCCGCGCTGCTCACCTGAGAGGGAACGCGTCAGTTCGCGCGCAAGGTCTTCGACGCCGGCCAACGGACGCAGCGGATGCGGGCCGAGCAGCGGTGCGCTCGCCGGGTCGACTCCGAAGAACAGCGGTGTCGATCCGCTGAGCACGCCGTCGATGATCGTGAAGTTCAACGACACGTGGTGCCCACCGAGGCGCCAGCTCCATGTGCCGCTCGACGACGGGGCGCCGAAGAACCGCACGAAGTACATCAGGGGATCGCGACCACGGGGCCGATCGAACGTCGCGGTGAAACCCTCGAAGGCGTCGAGCACGTTCTCGAGGCCGATGATCGTCGACGCAGTCACGTACCCGGCGGTCGACAGGCCACTCGCCACAAGGCGGAACAGCAAGCGGTGTTGTGGTTGTGTCATCGCGGCCAGGGTCAGCCCGCCGTGATCGGTCGGTGTGTAGAACCACTGACGCCGCTCCTCGTCGCCCGGGAACGGCCACAGCGCCAGCTTGCGCTGGGCGTCGTCGAGCGAGTCGCTCAGGCGCTCGGCCTCTTCGGCCATCTTGGTCGCGATGCGAACTCGCGCTGGTGTCGACGTCTCATCCATTCGGCGTCATTCTGACAAGGAAGTCATCGTCCCGGGCCATGCAGGCCGAAGATCAGTTCGGGGTCGCCGGGCAGCCAGTTGCCGTCGACCTGCGATCTGCGCCCGATCGCCCGGGTGCGGGCCTGCAGATCGCGGCCGAGTGCGAGTTGGCCGGGCTCCCACGCTGCCAGCGCGGCGACCGGGTCATCGGGGTGGGCGGCGAGCGCGTCGCGCAGCATCCACGCATCCTCCGCGGCCTTCGCCGTGCCAGCCGCAGCGTGGGGCCGCGCCACGAACGCCGCGTCACCGAGCAGGCAGGCGCGCCCGAACGCCATGCGTGGCACGTCGAGATCGAACACCACCTGCACGAACAGATCGTCGACGGCCTGCACCGTCTCGGCGATCGGGCCCGGTAGGCGCGCCGCTGCGACGGCCCGCGCCTCGGCGATGTGCTCGGCGCGCAGCGCACCCGGTGGCACCGACACCTCGCGATGCGTTCCGTGCGCGTCGCGCAACAGATCGGCGAGATCGTCGCCGGCAAGGTAGTTGCGGTACCACACCACGTTGATCAAGCGCTCGCCCGGCGCGACGGATCCGTCGCGACCGGGAATGGGGTACACGAGGATGTGGCTGTTGGCGTACACGAAGTACGTGATGGCATCGTCGAGCGCGGCGCGTGTCGCGTCGCTCAATGCCGTCTCGGCCACCACACCGCGCCAGGCGACGTAACCGGCGTACTGCGGGCGGACGTCGGGCAGCAGCGCGCCCCGCGCTGTTGATCCCACCCCGTCGGCGAACACCGCGAGGTCTGCGTGCACGACCTCGCCAGTTGCGAATCCGAGCGTCAACGGCTCCAACTCGATGTCGACCAGTTCGTGCGCCAACAGGTACGAGGAACGATCGAAGCAGGCCAGCATCTCGCGGTACACGGTGTTCCACGAGCTGAACAGGTACCGGTGCGGCTCGTCGTGGATCACCGAGCCGTCCCGGCCGAGGTAGCGGATGTGGCCCGTCGGCACGGCGATCGTGTCGGCGGAGATGCCTCCGTGCTCGACGAGGTATCGATACGTCGCGGGAAGGAACCCGATCCCGGCGCCGCGCTCCTCCAGCTCCACCGGTGATCGCTCGTAGACCGTGACGCGGTGGCCCGCGTCGGCGAGCAAGCACGCTGCGGTCAACCCACCGAGCGATCCCCCGACGACGGCAATGTCCACCCGGTGTTCAGGGTTGGCCGAAGATGGCGATCTGGTCGACAGTGCACTCGAACAGCACACGTCGTTCGTCGATCGACGGATCGCGCAGACCGTACGGTCCTGGCTGCTGCGTGTACTTCGTCCAGATCTTGTCGAGGTGTGCAGTGACGCGTGGCCCTTCGACCGGGTCGTCTTCGGAGACCTCGCGGGCGACCGTGTGCTTGATGCTCATCCAGTGGTACGGGTTCGCCGGGTTGACCAACAAGCTGGTGAGTCGCGGACTCTTGCGGATCCACCCCGTCTTGGTCCGATGCGCAGCGCAGTTGATCAGTATCAACTCGCCCTCGTAGTCGAACCACATCGGCGTGAGATTGGCCCGGCCGCCCGGCCCGACGATGCCGAGCACCTGCGTGACCGGGTCGTCCATCAACTTCTTGAACACCGGTTCGAGGTCGGCGAACGAGTCGATCGTGGTGCGGTCACCGACCGCGAACTGTCCGGCTTGCGTGCCGGCAGCCACGTCACGAAACTTGGCCAGCTTCATGCTCAATTCGCTACCCCCAGTGCTCAATCCCCCGGTGGCGAGTATAAACCGAGCGCGCCGCCTCGATCACCAGCTCCGGTCCGAGCCATCGTTCGGCGACTTGCAGGGAACCATCGGGACCGAAGTGAATGCCGTCCGGGCGAACCGAATGGTCGTGGTCGAGCGCCTGTTCCTCCAGCCACGTCCGCAGGTCAAGCAGTACCGTTCGGTCCGGGTAGGCGGCCACCACTTCACTCATCACCCCCTCCATCACACTGTGCATGACCGGATCACGTGACTCAGAGTCGACGTCCATCCAGTACGGGTTGATGAGGGGCGGCTTGATCCAGACGACATGTGCCGCTGAGTTGGTCAGGATCAGATTCGTGACCGCGAGGTAGTCGACCCGCGCCTGCTCGACGAAGCGTGGGTCCACCGGCGTGAGGGGGCCGACCGACGGGTCGAACACGCGAGGCAAGATGTCGGGGAGAGTCGTCATCATCATGACGACGTCGGGCACCAACCGACGCAGGGCCTTGGAAAGGTCGCGATCGAGCACGCCGTTGCAATAGGTCCTGCCCTCCGGGCTGACATCGGGGACCGGAGCGCCCGCTCTGATGAATCCGCAGCCCGGTGCGGCCATCACGGTTACCTCCGCAACGGTCGGGTTGAGAGCGGCCCATTCCACCAGCCCGGTGCCTGCCGCCTCAGCCGTCGAGTCACCGAGGACGATGATCCGCACCGGTCGGTTCAGGGCTGGCACCGCCAGCATCTTCTGGGTCTCGCTGACCGTCGGCGGCGGCATCGACACGGTCGTTGTCGGTGGGGTGTTCTCCGGCGGGGTGGTGTTCGTCGGGGACGACGTCGACGTTCTGGGGGCGGTCGTGTCGACGGTGGTCACTGCCGTCGTCGAGCTCGGCACCGGGGCCAGCGCCAGCGCGACCACGGTCTCGCCGGTGGTGATCTCGGCGACGGCAACGGCCGAGGCGCTGGCCGTCCAGTACCTGGCAGTGCGGGTCGGTACGAACAGCACTGTGGTCGTGGCCAGACCGACGGCCAACGCCGCGTGCATCACCGTACGTGCGCCGGTGAACGTTGCCCGGCGGATCGGCCGCTCGATCCCCCAATACGACACGAGGGCGATCGCAAGCGTGACCGCGACGCGAGCGCCGAGCAGCTGCCAACCGGATCGTCCGACCCGGTCGGCCGACAACAACACGAAGACCGGCCTGCCCGCCGCGA
>JANPOJ010000421.1:0-1512 GCA_031427935.1 Ilumatobacteraceae bacterium
GAAGATCATCAGGCCGATCATCACGGTGAAGCTGACCCCGATCACCAGCAGGCGCATGACGCTGACGTTGAGCACGCCCTCGTGGATGCCACTGCTGACGTCGACGAGCTTCTCGCTCTCGTAGCGCAGGATGCGCGCGCCGACGACGAGCAGCACGGCGTTCTGGAGGAAGAACGACGTGCCCAGCGCCGAGACGAGTGGAGCGATCCGCGGTGCGGCGCGCAGTGGGCGATAGGCGAACCGTTCGATGGCGACACCGACCAACCCCGATCCGAGCGCGGCCACCACCATCAAGATGGGCAGCAGGACTGCGACCGGGAGCGCAGGATCAGCTGCGCCCCCGAGCATGTGCAGTGTGCCGTAGCCCACGAACGCGCCGATCATGTACACCTCGCCGTGGGCGAAGTTCAACAGCTTGAGTACGCCATACACCAAGGAGTAACCCAAGGCGATGAGCGCGTAGACACTGCCAAGTGTCAGGCCGTTGACGACAAGTTGGACGAACTGGCCCATCAGTGCTCGGCTCGGCCGAGGTCAGCCGACGAGGGTGTACTTGCCGCCCTTGATCTGAGACATGTAGAACTTGGCGCCGACCACGTCGCCGTTGGCGTCGAGCGCCACCGGGCCTCCGAGGATGGTGTCAGCGAGCTTGGTGGCTTTCACGGCGGTGGTGACATCGGCACGAGTGCCGGGCTTGCCGTCCTTGCAGGTCGCCTGGATGCCGGAAGCGATCAACTGAGCCGCGACGTAGACAGGAGGGCCGAACGTGCCGAACTTGTCGTCGTGGGCCTTCTGGTACGCAGCCACCACGTCGGCCGCGGCGGGCACGCCGCGGACGTCGGGAGCGAACGATGAGACGTATGCGCCTTCGAGCGAGAAGTCGCTGGGGGAGTAGACGCCGTCACTTCCGACCACGACGGCCTTCTTGCCCTGCTCGGCGAGTTGGGTGCCGAACTGCTGAGCGTTGGCCGCGATCTGCCAGGGCAGGAACACCGCACCGACATCGTCGGTGACCTTGGCGACCAGCGAGGAGAAGTCGGTGGACTTCTGGGCGATCGACTCGCGCACCACTTCGACACCCAGCGTCTTCCACGTGGCGGTGGCCGAGTCGGCCAAGCCGGTGGAGTACGACGTCTGGTCGTCGACGATCAGCACCTTCGTGGCCTTGATCGTGTCCTTGACGAAGTTGGCGATCGTCGGCCCTTGGGCGTCGTCGTTGGGGACGACCCTGGCGAACGTCGGCATCTTGCCGTCGACGGTCAGGCTCGTGCGGGTGGCCGACGGCGAGACGTAGGCGAGATTGGCCGTGGTCATCGCCGGCCCGATGGCCTCGACTTCTTGCGAGCCCGCCGGCCCGAGCACGGCGACGACATCGGTGTCGGAGATCAACTTCTGGGCGCCGGTCGTGGCTTGTGCCGGGTCGAGCTGCGTGTCGGTTTCGACGACCGAGAACGTCGTGCCGTTCTTGGCGTTGAAGTCGTCGATCCCGAGCTTGCCCCAGTTGAGCTGCTC
>JANPOJ010000422.1:0-2903 GCA_031427935.1 Ilumatobacteraceae bacterium
CAGCTCGATGAGCTCGTCGATCACTCGTTGGTGATCGTCGACGTCTCGGCAGAGGTCGCCGAATATCGCCTGCTCGACACCGTGCGCGACTTCGGCGACGCGGCGCTCGGCGACGAGCGCGAGCCACTGCGCGCCCGACACGCGCTGCACTACGCAACCCTGTCGCGACGCCTCTACGGTCAGATGTTGAGCCCGGCCGAGGCCGCTGCGGTGCAACACCGCAACCGCGCCGACGACGACATCCGCGCTGCGTACATGTGGAGCCGTGCCCACGATCGCGTCGACCTCGTGGCCGACCTGGTGGCGCGCGCCGCGATCGACGTGCTGATGCACGGCAGAATCGAGGTGGCCGTGTGGGCGACCGAGGCCGTCGATCGCCTCGACCTCGCCTCGCTCTCCATCGCCGATCGGTGCTGTCTTTATCAAACGGCCGCATGTCTGGAGATCAACGAAGGTCGCGTCGACCGGGCCGCCGAGCTCGTCGGCCGGGCCGAATCGTTGAGCCTCGAGCTGGCGCCCGAGGAGATTCCTGTCGACCTCGTCGGCGGTAGCTCGGTCTGCTTCTTCCTCGGAGCACTCGCTGAGGGCGATGCGATCGCCGAGCGGCTCAGCGCTCGGCTCGCGCCAGTGGGCGCATCGACCGCCCTGGGAGTCACGCTGGTCAGCAGGTCGGCGATTCACAGTTACTCCAACCGCCCCGAGAGCGCGCTCGAGTTCGCCCAGCAGGCGCTGAGCATGCTGGCGCCCGACGACGTACCGACGTGGCGCACGCTTGCGGAGTGGCAGGTCGCTCGTCACTCCGGTCTCGATCCGATCGAACTGTCGGAGCAGGTGGCGCGCCATCGCGACCGCTTCGTGCAGGTACGCAACTCCTTCCTTGCGGCCACCGCTACGCGTCAGCTCGTCGGCCTCGAATCCGCCCGAGCGTCGGCCCAATCTCACGCGATGGCCGACGCCGTCGAGGGCATGGCCAAGCTGTCACTGGCGGACCCTCGCGAGGCGATCGGCTGGATGATGCAATCGGCGATCCTGCTGCTGCGCGCTGGCCACCATCGTTGCGCGCTGGCGATCATCGGCTGGGAGCAGCGCAACCGGATCACGCCGGTGCATCCTGACCAGCTCTCGGCAATCGAGCGGTTGATGCCGGGAGTGCGCGACAGCCTCGGCGACGACGAAGTGACCGCGGCCACCGGCGCACTCAGCTCGAACACGCTCCGCGACGCCATCGATTTCACCAGCGCCGCGCTGACCGACGCGTCGCGGGCTGCGGCCAGCGCCCAAGCCTCTGGCTAGAAGACCACCGTCGGGTCATACGCGTCCCACAGCACTCGGCCGACGTCTTGGCGGAAGTCCATCTCGATCTTGAACGCCACCTTGACCTCTTGCTCGGCGATGCCGAGATCGAGTGCCAACGGATGACTGTCGACGTCCTTGATGGTCAGCGCGTACGACGTGGGCAGCTGTTGGAACGACACCTTCTCGATGCCGGCATGCGAGTCACAGATCTGCTGGAGGGCCGCGTCGGTCCCGCACTCGATCGACCGGAACTGCTTGAGGTAGACCTCGGGCAACGCCATCTCGACCGCATCATCGGTGAGGTCAATGGCGATTCCGAAGCGCTCGGTGAGGTCGAGTTGGTGCTGGGTCTTCACCGCGTCGACCACCGCGCGGGCGAACGCGCCGACAGTGGTGCCGGTGCGCGATTCACCGACCGCGTTTGCTGTAGGCGTCAATCGCAACAGCTCGAGGTACGACGGCTGGTTCTCGGGCGCGTAGGAAAGCCCGTACGTCTTCAAAGACAGCGATGCGTCGGTCGCGTTCGGTAGCTGGATGATGCCCATCGACTTCGGCCAGCCGTACATCTCCCGGCCGGTCGCCATCGACATCGGGTTGTCGACCCAGATGTACGACGTGAACATCCAGAAGTTCGTCGCTGTCTTCTCCGCGCCCGTCCCGGTCACCTTCACCACCGGCACCCAGACCGCGAGCTGCGCCTCGTTGACGCTTCCGTACGTGTTGTACGGCGGGGTCAGGGGAACGACGTTGACGATGTCGCCGACGCTCAACATCACCATTGGCGCCAGCGGACGGAACTCCGCCGCACCCAACGTCGGCCGCGTCAACACCTTGTCGATCAGGCGCTCCAACGCACCGATGTCGGCCATGACCATGAACGAGTACAGCGTGGTGTTCCTGCAGTCGTATGGACCCGGGAAGGTGTCGAGCCCCCCGAACTCGACGTAGCCCGGCGGCGCGGCAACTCCACGCCCGTCGACCAGTGGACCGTGCTCCCCCGGTACGTACGACGGTGAACCACACAAGGCTCGCGAGGCCATGCGCCCCGAGGCGAAGGCGGCCTCGACGGACCCGCCGTCGATGCCATTGCGCGTCCAGTCACCCGCCAGCGCCAGGTTCGTATAGCCACTGTCATCGGATCGCAGCCGGTACTCCACCGAGCCCTTGCCGGTGGTGACGTAGCGCTCGGTCCCCTGTGTGTTGGCGCGCCAGTACTGTGCGTCGAAGCGAGCCTCGCCGGCACCATTGGCGTCGTCGACGAGCACGTTCCAGTCGAAGCCCGCCGAGCCCACCGCCTTCGGCCACACATGCTGAACTTCGCTGGAGAAGTAGTCGAGCGCTTGGCGTTTGACCACAGCCAGGTCGGTGGGGTGGTCAGGCAGGTCGGTCAACGGCCCGCAGAAGTAGCCGATGCTCTTCACCTCGCCGGGAGGGAACGCCTCACTGCCGATCAGGTGCGACATGTCGCAGTAGGTGTCGAGCGGCTCGGCGTAGCTGGTCGAGATGGAACTGGCCGTCGGCGACCAACCGAGACCGTCGGTTGTCTCGCCCGACCAGACCTGCACGGCCCGAGTGCCGACCGTGCGGAGGTTGTCGAGCATCGCCTG
>JANPOJ010000423.1:0-11595 GCA_031427935.1 Ilumatobacteraceae bacterium
GTGCGCGTGCCGCGTCGTCGGCGGAGACGACGCCGCCGTTCGACAACATCATCAACACCGATCCACCGAAGCCCTCCGCGGCGAGCCACTTCTGCAACTCGTCGAGATATGGGCCGATCACCGGCATGGTGGCCGCATTGCACGCAGTCGTGATCATGCGTGGGTACTCGCGGATCTGTGGCGAGATCTCGGCGGAGATGCACACCGGCACGCCGAGCTCGCGACGCAGGTGCTCGGCAATCAGACGTTCGTTGGCGGGGTTGGCGTAGGCGTTGATCAGGCAGACGCCGACAGCCTCGACATCGGCTTGCCGCAACGCGCTGGCGATCGCTCGAGGCCCGCGGTGGTCGGCGTCTCGACCACATCGCCGGCCGGGTTGACCCGCTCGGCGATCTCGACCACACGCTCGCGGGGCACGGGCGGGCTGGGGAACTCGATCTGCAGGTCGTACATGTCGTAGCGATGTTCGTCTCGGATCAGCATGGTGTCGCCGAAGCCGAGCGTGGTGACGACCCCGGCGCGACCGATCTTTCCCTCGATGAGCGCATTGGTGATCAGGGTCGTGGCGTGCACGATCGGGGCAGTGATCTCGGCCGGCCGTACCCCGGCCTTGACCAGGAGTTGCCGCACGCCGACGCGGACTCCGTCGAGTGGCGCAGCCGGCGTCGTCAGCGTCTTGTCGACGATCACCCGGCCGCTGGCCGCGTCGATCAGCACGACGTCGGTGAACGTGCCGCCGATGTCGACGGCCAGGCGCCAGTCGGGTGCAGTCGGGCCGTCAGCCATTGCGCAGGTCCTCTCTCGGAGGTGCGAAGACGTCGAGGATCCAGACCTCGTTCAACTCGTCGTCACCGATGAACACGCTGTCGCCGTGCCAGACCGATCGCGGCGCGAGGTAGACCTCGCCCGGCCCCAGCACGACGCGGGTCGAATCGTCGGGCTCGCCGATCCGAAAATCGAGCTTGCCGCGCACGAGGATGCCAAGCTGTTCCTGGTCGGTGTGGTGGTGCAACACCGAACCCGTCGCGCCGCCCGTGATCCGCCAGAAGCACAGCTGCAACAAGTCGCCAGTGATCACCCGGCGGCGGAAACCGACGCGATCTGTGTCCTTGAACTGGTCATCTTCGTAGAAGTAGCAGTACTGATTGGTCAGGTCCATCGGTGGTCCTTTCGCAGCAGTCATCACAACAATCGATCGATCATGCGACGTTCGACGTCGTCAAGGTGTGCCTGAACCGCAGCCACGGTCTGCTTGCGGCGCCCGGCCACCAACGCCTCGGCAATTGCCTGGTGTGCCGCGGTCGACGAGGCGATGATGTTGCCCACCTCGCGGCGGTTGATCTCGGCGTAGAGCAACGATGCCAGCTCGCCCGAGTCGAACAACGCGCCGAGCGTCTTTCCGTAGACCTCCTGCAGCAGCGGATTACCCGACGCCCGCGAGATCGCGGTGTGGAAGGCGCGGTCGATGGTTCGGAACTCGTCGAGTTGCTGGGTCGAGCGCGAAGCGAGCTCGGCGATGTCGGCACGTTCGGCATCGCTCGCCCGACGCGCCGCGAACTCCGACATCGCCGGCTCGATTGTGCGGCGGACCTCGAACAGCTGTCGCACCAGGGTCTTGCGCTCGTCGAGTGTCGCCGAGTCGCCGCTCAGTCGGATCTCGGGCAGCCGTTCGGCCACCACCGGTCGATTGCCACGGCGCTCGAGGTACCCCGACGCGGTCAGGCCCTGGATGGCCTCGCGCACCGACGTACGGGCGACGCCGAACTGCTCGCACAACTGTCGCTCCGCCGGCACGGCGCTGCCCGGCTGCAACTCGCCGGTGCGGATCGCCTCGAGCAGTTGGTCGCGGATCTCCGACGAGATGGTTCGCCGCTTGACCGGCGCGAATGGGGTCTTCACGGTGTGCCGGCCGTCGCGGCATTGCGGCTCTGCGCCGACACAGCGTGGTCGATTCCGGTGCTCGCCATGTCGCCTCCTCGATGTGGTCTGGTTGTCAGACCATATTCCATCGCGTGGTAGGTCCGCGCCTCGGAGGTGTTCGGGATTGTGACGTCAGTCGTCGTCGGGGTCGTCGGGCACGACCAGCACCGGCAGCGGAGCGCGGTGGACCAAGACAGAGCCCCACCAACTCGGCGCGCACCGCTGCGACAGCATGCTCGCGGCTGCAGCTTGACACAAGGCAGTTAGATACAAGTACAATACAAGTCATGCCCGATTGGAACCCCGAGCAGTACCGTCGATTCGCTGCCGAACGGGCCCAGCCGTTTCACGATCTGCTGGCATTGATCGAGCCGGGTTCGATCAAGCGGGCTGTCGACCTCGGGTGCGGGCCGGGCGAACTGACAGCGCTGGCCGCCGAGCACCTCGGAGTCGACGAGATGATCGGGATCGACAACTCGCAGGCGATGCTCGACAAGACCGTCGAACACGTGTCGAGTGCGGTGCGATTCGAGTACGAAGACATCGGCTCGTGGTCGTCGAACGGTGATTTCGATCTCGTGCTGGCAGCGGCCAGCCTGCAATGGGTCCCAGATCACGCCGGCGTGATGGCCCGATGGACCCGTGCGTTGCGTGACGGCGGGCAGATCGCGATCCAGGTTCCGGCCAACGCCGACATGCCGTCACATGCGGTCGCCCGGCGAGTCGCCGAGCGAGAGCCATTCCTGTCGATGTTCGGCCCCGTTGGCCCGCCCATCGACCCGGTGCAGGCCTACGTGTTGCGGCCGGAGGAGTACGCCCAGATCCTGTACGACCTCGGGTTCGAACGTCAACACGTCCGGCTGCAGATCTACCCACACGTGCTGCCGAGTTCGCGCCATGTCGTCGAGTGGGTTCGCGGCACGATGCTGACCCGCTTCGAGAAGGTGCTCGACCGCGCCGCATTCGACGCCTTCGTCGCCGCCTACGAAACCGAGTTGCTGCGAGAGCTCGGCGACCACGAGCCCCACTTCTTCGCTTTCCGCCGAATCCTGATGTGGGCCCGCCGCCCCCGCTAGCGGTGATCGCCGGGTTCTGCCGGCGTCTCGACATCGCCGGGATCGTCGATCGTGCCTGCCCAGTGCGCGACATCGCCTATGCAACCCACGGCCAAGTGATCGAGGCCTTGGTGGCCAACCGGCTGACGTCGCCCACCCCTTTGGTGCATGTCGAGGACTGGGCACGGGCCTGGGCCGTCGAAGAGGTGTTCTCTGTGCTACCCGAGGTCCTCAACGACGATCGGATCGGTCGGGCCCTCGACGCAGTCGCTCCCGAGTTGGACGGGATCGTCGGCTCGATCGGAACCAAGGCGATCGCTGAGTTCGGCATCGAGGTGTCCCGGATTCACTGGGACATGACCTCGATCAGCCTGTTCGGTGCCTACACCTCGCCCGTCGAGGACTACATCGAGCCCCGCTTCGGACACCGGAAGGACCGTCGGCCAGATCTGTTGCAGGTCCAAGCGGGGCTGGCGGTCAGCGCCGACGGCGGCATTCCGCTGTGGCACCGGGCCTATGACGGAGGCGCAGGCGAGGTCGCCCAGGTGGTCCCGGCAATGGAGGCACTGTCCAAGCTCGCCGGCGAGCGCCGGTTCTTGATGGTCGGGGACTCCAAGCTCGTCTCCTACCCGAACCTGGCAGCGATTGTCCAAGCCCGGGTGAGTTTCATCGCTCCGGCCTCCAAGTCCTACGTCGGCGCCGAGGTACTGGCTGCCTGCGACTTCGATGACGCTGCTGTCGTCGACTACGTCGCCCAGCGCGACGCCGACCGCTCGCCCGAGGAACGGGGCTCCTACCGGGTCCACGAAGACACCATGGTCCTCACCGGGAAGAACAAGGCCGATCCCGATCTCAAGCTGCGCCGAGTGCTCGTATGGTCGAGCGCCCGGGCCGGTGCAGCGGCAAAGGCCCGGTCGAAGAAACTGGACCGGGTCCGCGGAGACCTCGAGCGTCTCGGACGCGGACTCGGCGGCCGCTACTACCCGACCACCAAGGAAGTCACCGAACGCGTCGCGGTGATCACAACAGAGCGTCGCGTGAAGGCCTAGCTGAGAACAACCGTCGGCACTGACCCGGTGACGGCCAAACCCACCTTGGAGTGGCAGTTCGACGACCCCGCGCTCGCCGCGGAAGCCTCAACCGACGGATGGTACGCGCTGCTCACCAACCTCGGCCCCGAAATCAACGCGGCCGACGTACTCCGCGACTACAAAGGCCAAGAAGCAGTCGAACGGCGCTACCACAACTTCAAAGGCCCGATCGCCGTCGCACCCATGTTCTTGAAGAACAACCGACGCATCGAAGCACTCATCACCGTGATCTGCCTCGCACTCCTCATCTTCAGCTTGGTCGAACGGGCCGTGCGTCTGGCCCTCAGCCCCACGGTCAAACTCGCCGGGCTGTGGGCAGGGCGGCCGGCAAAGCCCACCGGTCGGCTCATCTTCGTCGCACTATCCCACCTACGGCTCACACCCGCCACCACCACCACCGACCCGGCCGAAATCCCACGACCCCCGCCACTACAAACCCGGCTCCTCGAACTCCTCGACATCGATCCCCGTCAACCCCGCTGAACAGTCACAAACCATGAGCCCAGACACAACACCCCCGCATGTGCTGAAAGCACGGCTAGCAGTTGCCGAAGTGTGCAGGTTCGATGGAGACAGTCGGCATCGAACCTGCACACTTCGTCGTGATTGGGGGAGTCACCGCAACCCCGTGGATAGGTTCCACCAGATGTCCGCTCGGCCTCTACGGGCCATGGCGGAGTTTGCGGCCTCTCGCCATGGCGTTGTTCTTCGCAGCCAGGCCGCCTCATTTGGGCTCACATCCGCCGATCTCCGAGTCGCCAAAGAGCGTGGCTGGCTCACCGAGCCAGCGCGCGGAGTGCTCGTCGTCAGCGGCTACCCAGCTACATGGGAGCAGCGGCTAGCGATCGTGACTGCTGCCGGCACCGCACGACCAGTGGTTAGCAACGGGGCAGGAGCCCGATTGTTCACGCTCGACAGCTTCGCCTCGGCCGACCCCGAACTCACGGTGTTGCGCCCGGGACGGATCGCCACGTCTGTCGCCGACGGAATCGTGGTTCACCACACCACCATCCTCAACCCTGCCGATCGGTACATACGCAACGGCTTGCCGTGCACGACATTGGCCAGGACTCTCGCCGACCTTGGCTCGACCGAATCCGCGGATCGCGTCTGGCGCGCGCTGATCTCGGCTCGGCGAATTCACCGAGTCAACCCGCTGTGGCTCCAGCAGACAGCGCTTCGGCTTCACCGGCCGGGGCAAGAAGGGACCGGAGTGTTGCTTCGAGCGCTTCGTCGATGGAACTCGGAAGGAACCCTGCCCGACTCATGGTTCGAGGAGCTGCTGCGCTGCCTGCTGGTGCATCCCGACATCCCAGAGATCGTCCCGCAGTTCGTCATCAACACCAAGAGCGGCGTGTTCGTCGCTCGTGTCGACCTCGGAATACCCGCAGCCCGTCTCGGTATCGAGGGTCATAGCCGAGAGTTTCACTTTGGTCCCGTGCGAGAGGAAGCGGATGAAGATCGCGATCTTCGGGCCGCAGCGTGCGGTTGGGAGCTGATCTACCTGGGTTGGTACGCGCAGCGTCGTCCAGCGGAGGTTGCGCAACAGATCGCGAACGTGTGCCAAGCGCGCCTCGGGTTGCGAAGTGCGTAGGTTCGATGCGACCTGTCTGCATCGAACATGCACACTTCGGTCAGTTGGAGTGGACCAGTTGGACGTCGCTGACGTCGCGCCACTGGTCGGCGTCGGTCGGTCGGCCGGTAGGGGTGTGCTCGACCACGGCTTGCAGGGTGTAGGCGGCGTCGGCGGCGCAGACGAAGGTGTGCCCGTCACCGAACGACACCAGCAGTGCCTGGTGACCCGGGGTGTGACCCGGTGTCGAGATCAGGCGGAGGTCGGGTGTGAGGTCGAAGACGTCGTCGAAGTCCCACGGATCGGCAGCCAGTTCGGCGAGGTCGCCGGCCAGCACGCCGCTGGGCTTGGTGGAATCTTCCCAGGCCCACGCCAGCTCGCGTGCTCGCACGTATTGCTTGGCGACAGGGAACGCGGCATTGCGACCGGTGTGATCGAAATGAAGGTGCGAGTTCACGACCCAGCGGACCTCGTCGACCGAGTAGCCGGCTTGGCGCAGGCGTTCGTCGACCAGTGCATGTCGCGGGCAGCGGATCTCGAACGCCGTCCACATCGACCCGAAGTGGTCGGCAGGGTTGGGGCCGCAGCACGCTTCGTGCATGCCGGTGTCGAACACCAGCACCCCGTCGCCGGTATCGACGGCGAAGCACATCACCGGAACGTCACCCATCACCCCACTAGGTTCGCCGGCGAGCAGACCGCTGCCATCGTTGCGCAGATCTCCACATCGCAGTGCCCAGAGCTTCATTAATCGACCGTATCCGGCTCGCTCACGTCATCTACGATTGCAACCATGGCTCGATTCGGACGCGTGCTCAGCGCGATGGTGACCCCATTCGACAGCGACGGAGAGCTCGACCTCGACACTGCGAAGGTGTTGGCGAGATACCTGCAGGACCATGGCAACGACGGTCTGGTCATCGCCGGAACCACGGGCGAAGCACCCACGCTGAACGATGACGAGCGGCTGTCGCTGTTCGCCGCGGTGATCGAAGCGGTGACGATCCCGGTGGTGGCCGGTACCGGCACCTACGACACCCGCCACTCGGTCCATCTCACGAAGCAGGCCAAAGCGCTCGGTGCCGCGGGGGTGCTGGCCGTCTGCCCGTACTACAACCGCCCGTCGCAGGCCGGGATCGAGAGCCACATGCGAGCGATCGCCGGCGCCAGTGATCTGCCGGTCGTGGTCTACGACATCCCGGTGCGGACCGGTCGCAAGATCAACACGGCCACGCTGCTGCGGCTGTTCCGCGACGAGCCCAACATCGTCGCCTTGAAGGATGCCGCGGCAAACCCCGGCGAGACGGCCGCAGTGATCAGTTCCCTGCCGGCGGGTTGCGAGGTCTACAGCGGTGACGACGTGATGACGCTTCCACTGCTGGCCAGCGGCATCGTCGGCACGATCGGGGTGGCGACACACTGGACCGGCGAGGACCATCAGGAGATGTTCGACCTGTGGGAAAAGGGTGACACCGAGGGTGCCAGGTTGGTGAACAGCCGGATGTTGGAGAGCTTCGCGTTCGAAACCGGCGACGATGCGCCGAACCCCATTCCGACCAAGGCGATGATGCGTCACCTGGGCATTCCGGTCGGTCAGGCCCGCCTGCCGATGGGCGATGCGCCGGATTTTGTCGAGACGCGTACGCCCGAGGTGTGGGCCAACCTGCAACGATGGAGAGATGCATTTCCCGACCGTCCGTTGTGATCCGGCCCGTGATGACTGCTGCGCACGCTGATGGCTGACCCTGTTCGCATCGTTTTTCTCGGCGGTCTCGGTGAGATCGGCCGCAACTGCATGGCAATCGAACAGCAAGGCCGCGTGCTCCTGATCGATGTCGGATTGATGTTCCCCGATCCCGACATGCACGGCATCGACCTGGTGTTGCCCGATTTCACCTGGCTGCGCGAGAACGCCGACCGCATCGAAGGCGTCGTTGCCACCCACGGGCACGAGGACCACGTCGGCGCCCTGCACTACCTGCTGCGGGAGCTGAGTTTCCCGATCTTCGGATCAGCCGTGACCCTCGGGCTGGCCCGCAACCGCATCGAAGAAGCCGGTCTGATGGGCAAGACCGAACTGATCGTCGTCACAGACGGCGAGCGACGAATGATCGGGCCGTTCGACGTCGAGTTCATTCCCGTCACGCACTCCGTGCCGCACGCCCATGCCATCGCCATCCACACCCCGCAGGGTGTGATCCTGCACTCGGGCGACTTCAAGCTCGACCTCACGCCCGTCGATGGTCGTCGCACCGACCTGGCTCGCATCGGTTCCATCGCCTCCAACGAGGGCATCCGCTTGCTCTTGGCCGATTCGACCAACGCCGAGGAAGCCGGCCATGCGCCGTCGGAGACCAGCGTTGGCTCGGTTCTGCGCGCCCTGTTCGCCGAGCAGCGCGGCCAGCGCATCATCACCGCCAGCTTCGCCAGCCACTTGCACCGCATCCAGCAGATCGCCGACGCCGCCATTGCCGAAGGTCGCGTCGTCGCAACGCTTGGGTTGAGCATGAAGAAGAACGTCCGCATGGGGCGCGATCTCGGTGTGGTCAAGATTCCCGACAAGTCGCTGGTCGACATCGACGACATCGGCGACTACCCCCCCGGCAAGGTCTGTGTGATCTCCACCGGTTCGCAGGGCGAGCCGATGTCGGCGCTGGCGCTGCTGGGCCGCGGTGAGAACAAGTGGGTCAAGATCGGCGAGACCGACACGGTGATCCTGTCGAGCCACGCCATTCCTGGCAACGAGAGCAACGTCAACCGTGTGATCGACGGACTGCTGCGCGCCGGCGCCCAGGTGATCCACTCCGGCGTCGCCGACGTGCATGCCACGGGCCACGCCCAGGCCGACGAGTTGAAGACGTACCTGTCGTTGACCACGCCGGACTACTTCGTGCCGATCCATGGCGAGTATCGCCACATGGTCGCCAATGCCAAGCTCGGCTACCTGATGGGAGTGCCGCGCGACCACGTGCTCGTGTGCGAGGACGGCGACGTGCTGACCCTCAGCGACGAAGGGTTGCAGGCAACGGGTCGCGTGCCCGCCGGATACCTGTACGTCGATGGCATCGTCGGCGACGTCGGCCAAGGCGTGCTGCGCGACCGCAAGGTCTTGGCGGAAGAAGGTGTCGTGGTGGTCGTCGTCACGGTCGACATCGAGACCGGCAAGGTGCTGGTGGGGCCGGAGATCATCACGCGTGGTTGGGTGTACGCACCCGAGGCAGAAGACCTGCTCGACGAGGCCTGCGACGCTGTTGCTGCGGCAGTCGAGAAGACGCTTGCCGCCGGCGTTCGCGACGTCGATGCACTCGAGCGCGACGTGCGCCGAGCCGCGGGCAAGTTCGTCAACGAGCGCACCAAGCGACGGCCGATGATCGTGCCCGTCGTCATGGAAGCCTGACCGGCACTTGGCCGGGCAGGTGAGCAGGGCCACCTTTCGATTTGTCGCCGCTGGGGTGATCGTGATGATCATGTCGACCGCTTGCAGCGCGAGTAGCGGAGGCGGATCGACGCAGGCGACGCAGCCGGCTCCGTCATCGACCGACAGCGCGGCGGAAACACTTGCAACCAGCCCGCGCGTCGACCTGATCCACGACGCCATCGCCGCGTTGGAGGCCGAGCTCGGTTCACCGCAGCAGTACTTCGAGATCAACGCCACGTCACAACTGGTGAACCTGATCGTCGCCCTGAACGGCGCCACGGTGGCCCGACCGTGGGTCTACCTCGACGGTGAGCTGTCGTCGAGCCCGGGCAGCGATGCCAACGGGAACACGTTTGCAGCGGCGGCCCTCGACTTCGACCCCGACACGGTGCTGAGCAAGTTGCAGGCGGAACTTCCGCAATCACGTCCCGATCTGTTCTTCGTGGAGGGTGGTCCGGGAGGCATCGTGCGCTACAGCGTTGCCGTCACATCGTCCCAGGGTGGGCAGTTGGTGGTGGTCGTCGGCCCTGATGGGACGGTGCGGTCGGTGGACCCCACCTGACAGTGCCCCGTTTCGCCGACACCCCCTTGGTACCGTTGGAACCTCTATGACGACATGGGGCCAACCCAAGAAGCGGTCGAGATCCACGACCACCGCCAAGCGGGCACCGGCCAAGCCGGGGCCGGTGGCATCCGCTTCGACGTCGTCGCGCCGGGACCAGGCGTCGGCCGAGCTCCGCCAAGCCATCGAGGGCCGCGAACACGAGTTCGCCGGTATCGGTTTCATCGCTGCCGGCGTGCTGCTGGGGCTGGCGATCTATCTCAACCTGGCCGGGCCGCTCGGCCGTGGCGTCGAGACGGTCGTTGGCTGGCTGACGGGTCTCGGCCGGTTCGTCGTGCCGATCGCCCTCGTCGCCGTCGGTGCCGCACTGGTCGGCAAGGGCAAAAGCATGCGCCGCTTCCGGTTGGCGATCGGGTGGGGACTGCTGGGCTTGTCGCTGTTGGGGTTGCTGCACGTTGTGCGCGGTCCCGACAAGATCATGGCCAACTTCGAGACGCTGGGTCGGGCAGGCGGCTGGATCGGTGCCCTCGTCGGCGAGCCGTTGCGCAGCCTCATCGCGTCCGGTGGTGCGATCGTGGTGCTGGTCGCCACCGGCGTGGGCGGCGCGTTGGTGCTGACCGGCGCGTCGTTGCGGACCATGCTGTCGCACACGGGCAAGGGCGTCGGTGCGGTGGCCGTGCCGATCGGTCGGCGAGCCCGGATCGCGTTCGGCAACATGTCGACGTTGAAGAGCGATCGTCAGGGCTCCGGCGAACTTCCCATGCCGGTGCTGTACGACGCCGCGCTCGACGAGGATTGGGATGAGCCGACCAAGCTCCGCAAGCCCAAGTCGCCGCGGACCCTGCCGCCGCCCGGCCCCTTCGATCCGGGCCTCGTCGAGCAATCCGAGCTCGAGCTCGGCCCCGGCGCGCGGCGCGGGCAATGGGTGCTGCCACAGGCCAACTACCTCAACCGGTCCACGCAGCAGGCAATCAACAAGGCCGAGGTCGAGGCTCGCGGCCGCACGCTGGTCGATGCGCTCACGTCGCACGGGGTCGAGACCAAACTCCTCGGCCAGACCGTCGGCCCCACCGTCACGCGGTACGAGCTCGAGCTCGGTTCTGGCGTGAAGGTCGCCAGGGTCACCAGCCTCAACCGCGACATCGCCTACGCGATGGCTGCGACCGACGTGCGCATCCTGGCCCCCATCCCGGGGCGCACGGCGATCGGCGTCGAGGTGCCGAACCACACCCGCCAGCTCGTCAGCCTCGGCGACATCATGGCCTCGTCGGAGGCCAAGACGGCCACCCATCCACTCGACGTGGCGATCGGCAAAGACATTGCCGGCCGATCCGTCTTCCTCAACCTGGCCACCACGCCGCACCTGTTGATCGCCGGCACCACGGGAGCCGGCAAGTCCAGCGGTCTCAACTGCATCTTGACGTCGATCCTCATGCGCAGCACGCCCGACCAGGTGCGGCTCATCCTCATCGACCCGAAGCAGGTCGAGATGGGCCAGTACAACAAGCTGCCGCACCTGCTGACCCAACCGGTGACGAATCCCAAGAAGGCCGCCAATGCGTTGGGTTGGGCGGTGAAGGAGATGGAGCGCCGCTACGACCTGCTGTTCGAGGTCGGGTTCCGCGACATCACCGGGTACAACGCCGCCTACGACCGCGGTGAGTTGAAGCCGGAGCCGGGCTCCGACCGACAGTTCGAGCGACTGCCGTACATCGTCATCATCGTCGACGAGCTCAACGATCTGATGATGGTCGCCGCCCGCGATGTGGAGGAGAGCATCACCCGAATCGCCCAGAAGGCGCGTGCCGTGGGCGTGCACCTGATCGTCGCCACGCAGCGACCGTCGGTCAACGTGATCACCGGCGTGATCAAGGCCAACATCCCGGCACGTGCCGCGTATGGGCGGCCAGGGCCTTCGCCTGCCTTGCTGGGCGCACGAAACCGGGTGGTGGTCGGTGCTGTGGTCGGTGCTGTGG
>JANPOJ010000424.1:0-4715 GCA_031427935.1 Ilumatobacteraceae bacterium
ACTCGGGCACCCCCGAGTTGGCCAGTCGCCGACAGGATGGGTCGAGCTCAGTAGAACTCGGTGCCGTTGAAGTCGGTGCTCCCGTGATTCGGGTCGCTGTTGACGCAACGGAACTGGTTGCGGAACGGTGTGCTCCCCGCCCAGTTCCCGATGAGGGTCGTCCAGGAGTTCAGCGGCGGGATGAACGCCGTCAGCGACACGCCGCCAGTGTTCTCGTTCTTCACCCGGAACTGAACGCCACCGACACCGGTCCCCGAGAGGTTCACCTTCACGGCCGACCCTCCGACAGACACGAACCGGAGGTTGCTCGACGTGAACCAGTTGGCACACGTCCACCCGACCGCTCCGGAGATCGGATGGTTCGAGCCCGCCGCCTCGACCGGCGTGCCGATCGACATAGCGAGCGCAGCGACCGCGACGATGACCGTCGCAACCCGTCGTCTGCTCCTAGGAAATTGACTCATGATTTCCTCCCTTGCTCGTTGGGGACCGGCTGTCTTCGATCCGGTCCGGCAAGGTACGAGTGTCCAGCCGGGCAGTCGCCGTTACCGCCCGAGCCCGAGCGCCGTCGGTGGCAATTCCTGCAACGATCGGGGGGTTGCCGGACACTCACGGACGACGCCGGCGATCGCGATGGAGCCAGGTGTGAGAATCGAACTCACGACATCTTCATTACAAGTTCTCATCCGAACACTTCTGACAGTCTCACCGACACCCTCAGCGTCTCACCACCAGGCATTTCGTACCCCCAGCGTCTCACTGAGCTTCCCACCGTCTCAAAAAGACTTGTCCAAAGAATAGGCCGGCCGTCACTTGGTCGCCGCTCCACGCGAGTTTGATTTCGGCTTATCGTCACGACTGCCGAGCGCGAAACAGACGCGGCGGGATCGAACTACGGCCGCTTTCGTCGCAACACCCGACGGAGGGCCGCAACATCCACCAGATCTTGATCTCGACCTGCCGCAAGCTTGTTGTCGATCAAACCTTGGAGACCCAGCACGGGTATGTGCAACTGATCGATCGTCACCATCAGCCGATCGGGCCAGCACTCATCGAAGGTCACGCCGCTGGGCGTTGTGAGAACATCAATGCGCTTCGGAGGGTAGCCGAGTTGGACGACCGTGTCCGGCTCGTTGAAGTCGGCCGCGTCCAGACCGAGTGACCCAAATCCGAACTCGTCCAACGCCGCCATGACCGCCGCGCCGTTGGCTGGATCCATCCACACCCACACGTCGAGATCCTTCGTGAATCGCGGATGGCCGTGTGCGGCCATCGCATACCCGCCTACGACGAGGAAACGTACATCATGGTTGATGAGTGATGTGAAGAACTCGTAGAAGTCTTGGTTCAGGTCCATTCACCCACCCGTAGTAGAGACGGCGGAGATCCTCAACCTCTGCCCAACGCTCGGCAGCCGGACGCTGCAACCAGTATTCGCTGTCATCGTCCGGCTCGTGCATCGACCTCTTGGTCACGACTCGCTCCACCTCCCAAGTTTACCCTGACGACCGGCTGAGGCGCCGCCTTGGCCTTCCGGCGGTGTGTCCACCGGGGTCATGCTGCGGGCGTCTCTTCGGGTCCCGCCGTCTCCAAGAAATTTGTCCAAAGACTAGGCCTGGCAGCAATCGGCGATCGCGGGCGGACAAGTGCTCAGGGGCAGGAACCGGCTCCCGATCCGCTCATCGACGCCAGCAGCTCCAACCTCCGTCCGCCTGATGCCAGTGTGGCCCGCTGGCCCATTTCGGACGCAACCGAGCTCACTCGGCGAGTTACCATGGCGAGCGTAAGTGACGCAGCACACGACCAGCACAACGCCCCCCACGGGACAAGCTTGTTGCCACGCGACCTGACACCTGAGCAACTGGCCGCCGCGCCCGTGCTTGCATCAGTCGACGCATTGTTGATCGACGGCCTGACCGACGATGAATACGATGCGTTCATTGCCGCGCTCTCGTCGTGAGACTCGTCGTTTGATACCGGCGTCTTCAGCGCAACGCTCAATCGTCGGCGGCAACCGATGTTCGACGAGCCGGTCCGCCACCTCCAGGGACATCAGATCTTTCTTGCCGCCGTCACCGTCGCCGAGTTGCGCTATGGGGCGATCATCGCCGAGTGGGGACCGCCCGGCGCAGGCGGATCGAGACGGCGATCGCCGAAGCCACGGTTGTGCCGGTCACCGATCGACTGATCACGGCCGTCGCAGAGCTGCGCGCGGCGTGTCGACATGTGGGGCACCCACTCGCCGACCGCATCCACGCCAACGACCTGTGGATCGCAGCAAGCGCGGTGCACATCGCCGCCGCCCTCGTGACCGCCGACAGCATCTTCGAAGGCGCACCAGGTCTCGATCTCGCGCAATAGTTCGAACAAGCCGCGTCGTGATCGGCCCGCCTCAGTACGCGAGCGCGCTACCTATACTCACTCAACGTGGTGGCGAGTCTAACCGTCGTCGACTTCGACCCAGGCCGCGTAGCCGCTGTTGTAACCGGCGTTCCGGGTCACCCCCGCGGTCGCTGGACTGAGTGGTATGGGGCACCCGACTGGGCCCGTTACAGCTTGCTCAGTTGACCGATTCAACCGTGGTTGGGAGCGCTGCTATCCGGTGCATCTCAGGTTCCTCGCTCGGGTCCGAACGGCGCGGGTCGGATCTGATTCGAGCAGGTGTTCAGCGCCGCAGGAAGCTGAGGACGGCGAGCACTCGTCGGTGTGAGGCGGGCGATGTGTCGACTCCGAGCTTGAGAAAGATCTGGGTGACGTGAGCCTCGACGGTGCGGTCGGCGACGTGCAGGCGGTCGGCGATTGCATTGTTGGACCGTCCCTCGGCGACGAGGGCGAGCACTTCGTGTTCGCGAGGCGACAGCGTGGTCAGCGGGTCGTTGGCGCGGTGCCGACCGAAGAGGCGCGAGACGATCGTCGGATCGACGACGGTTTCGCCATCGCACACACGGCGAAGGGCGTCGACGAGCACGGCCGCGGAGAAGACCCGTTCTTTCAACAGGTAGCCGACCTGCTCTGGGTGGCCTTCGAGTAATCGCATCGCGTAGCTCGGTTCGAGGTACTGCGAAAGCACCAGCACTGCGACGTCGGGGTGCTCGTCGCGGATCCGCTCGGCGGCGACCAGACCCTCGTCGGTGTGCGTCGGGGGCATCTTGATGTCGACGACAACGACATCGGGCTCGCAGCGGCGAACCTCCCGCAGCAGTCCCTCGGCATCGTCGGTCTGGGCCACGACGTCGATGCCCGCGTCAGTCAGGAGATGCACAATGCCCTCGCGTGTGAGCATCGCATCGTCAGCAACCACTACCCGCACGGGATCACCGCCGACACGCAAGAGCCGGAGAAGTCACAACGTCCACCGATCGCGCCGACACGATCGCGGATGAGGTTCAAGTCGCCGAAGGTGCTCACCACGCCGTCGTCGATCAGTTCTATCTGAAGATGGTCGGCGTCGTCGGTGAAAGTCGCGACGAGGCGCGCCGCCGAGCGTTTCACGGCGTGCTCGACCGCTGCCGTCACGACCAGATAGGCCGTGGTCTCGGCGTCTTGCGGGAGGCGCCGATCGGGCAGATCGACCAGCTCGACGTGTAGCGGTGCCGTGTCGATGAAGGTGGCGAGCGCCGCAGCGAGGCCGGCTTCGGTGAGGATGACCGGAAAGATCCCGTGGGCGAGATCGCGCAACTCGACGAGCGCTGTGGCTGCCTTCTCGGCGCCGGCCGCGAGCACCCCGGCGAGCCGACTGTCGCCGGCGGTTCGGGCATCGCCTTCGGCGAGTTGAAGCTCGTAGGACAGGGCCAGCAAGCGCTGTTGGGCGCCGTCGTGTAGGTTGCGTTCGAGTTGACGTCGGGTGTTGTCGGACGTTTCGACGATGCGGGCTCGTGACGCTCGTAGCGCAGCGAGCTGGGCCGACGCCTGGGCCTGCAGCCGCTCGTTGTCGACAGCCAGCCGCGACGCAGATCCGATCTCGCGTTCGAGGTCGTGCGTGGCGCGTAGCGATCCATCGTGGATCACGATGGCGACCGGGACTCCCCGTCGCGCGATTGGCGTGACGGCTCGCGTCGGTCCAGGCTGCGCGTCGACGGGCCGGCCTGCGGCGTCGACGTAGCACTCGGTGTCGGGTAGCCAGTAGGCCACTTCGAGCCGGTGGTCGCCCAGCGAGCGGGCGAGAGCCGTGGCGAGGGATCCTGGAGGTGGCGCGGCGCCGAGCTCGTCGGCGAGCTGGGCAACCGACCAGCGCCTGCGTCGCTCTCGGAGCACGACCCAGCCGATTCCGGCACCGAGGAAGGCGAACGCGAATGCACGGGCCACGAAGACCGCCATGAACGCTGCGTGTTCGGGGTTCTCTGCCCGGTCGAGCAACCTCAGACCTGCGTACAGGGCCACCATCAGCGCCACACCGAATCCGGGACCGAGCACCGGTGCGAGCGATCTCCGCGCCGTACGTGATGCCCGTACGAGACGCCAGGCGACCGACGCTGCCAGGCCCACGCCGACGGCGATCGAGCAATACAGCCATACTTCTGTGAAGGACCGAACCACAGCAGGGTTGGCGTGCACCAGGAAGGCGTTGTCCGCGCAGTTGTTCCAGCAGTAACGGTCGCGGAACGGGTCTCGCCACAACGCCAGACCGACGCTGATCGCAGCCGTTACAAGATAGATGACTGCGACGCTGGCACGAACGAGTCGGCCGGTGACGCGGCCCGACGGGAACGCCACCA
>JANPOJ010000425.1:0-18907 GCA_031427935.1 Ilumatobacteraceae bacterium
GTTAGCAGGTTCGATTCATGCGAGCCCTCGCGCAGCAGGCTCAGGCATGTTTAAGCAGCTTTACATTTACACCACGTTTAGCTGCATCTTTTAGTGCTGTCAGTAGTTGTGGGTCTGGCACAAAATAAGCATTCGTAAAAAAACTTGCGTTTCAGCGCTATTAATTGCGGATAGCAAGGTTGCGTAAATTTGGCTGTAAGGTTCTTCGGGCGAGCTCCTTCGACTGCCCAGAGCACCACTGCGACAGGCTGCTTGCGTGACAGCCGCCGTATCTCGCTCCAGATCCTCTCGTCGGCCGGCAGCGGCAACTCAGACACCGACGGCGCCCTGACTCGGCCGAGTGCCGCGAGTTCGGCGACGAGACGCCGGTGCGTCGAGATTGCCCGGTTCAGAGCAACCCGACGGAGCCAGAGATCCGGTCTGTCGAGCGTGCGCACACGCTCCCCGTTGCGATGCGCAGACAGCATCGACTCCTGAGCCAACTCCTCGGCGAGCGGCCAACGACCGGTGAGGCCGAACATCAAGCGAACGATCCGGCTGTACTCCACCTTGTAGAACTCGTCGAAACCATCCTCATCGTCTGACGACGCGAACACGACCACGGCGGGCTCACCCGTCAGATCCTCCCGAGGTCCGCGTCGGCCCATACCCTTCTATACACGCATCACCCAAGCTCGACCGGTACATGGCCTCGGGATCGCTATCACGCCACGGATGGCAAAAATCGCGCCCGACTCACCGCATTGGGATCGATATCACGCTTTGGATGGCAAGAATCGCGCCCAACGACGCCCGACTTGGCGGGCGGCTGAAGCGCTGCTAGCCGCAGAGGTAGGGGGCGAGCAGGGCGAAGGTGTCGGGCGCGTATGGCGTGAGCTGGACTCGTTCGATGCCGCGTGACTCGAGTGCCAGGAGGGCGTCGGCGACGCTGGCGGGAGAGCCGATGAAGCTGCTCATCCACGAAGCGCCGAGCATCTCGGCCAGCTGCGCGAGCCGAGGGTGGTCGCCGACGCCGACCTGCAGGAACATGCCGAGGGGGACGTCGGGCCGCACGGCGCGAACCTGCTCGACGAGCGAGTCGAGATGGGCCTCGTCGATCAGCGAGAACGCCGCATAGTCGAGCTCGCCGCCGCGGGTTGCCGGGCTGGTCACCTTCAACTCGACCCGGTCGACCAGCGGAGTGACTTCGCGGATCGAGCGCGGCCCACCCACCGACGCGACCAGCGGCGGCGGCGGCACGTCGGGGCCGAGGATGTCGACGTCGACGCCGTAGTACTCGCCGTGGAACGTGCAGTGACGCGTGCGCAAGAGATCGCGTGCGATGGTGATGGCCTCGATGTAGCGGCTGACCCGCTCGCCGGGTGGCGGGTAGCGATGCCCGATCTGCTCGATCTCGGCCCGCACCCAGCCCGCACCGAGACCGGCCTCGAACCGGCCACCGGAGGCCTGTTGCATGGTCATGGCCGCTTGGGCGAACTCGACGGGCGAGCGGAGCAGGTTGTTGGCGAACGACGACGTGAGCGTGACCCGCGACGTCGATGCCGCCATGGCCCCGAGCGACACCCAGAGGTGTGGGTAGGCACGCTCGAGGTGCCAGAGGTGGTCTGCCACGGCCACGCCATACCAACCTTCGGCTTCGCGGGCCCGGGCCCACGACGCCGGATCGATGGCGATGTCGACGTAGTTGGGTACGAACTGCAGCGTCACTGCAACAGCCCAGCCCGAAGGCGCTCGATCGCTGCGTCAGACACGCCGAGACCGCGGGCCCATCCGTCGAGCGAACCGAACTCGCCGACGGCCAGACTGGCCAGCAGCCGCATGGCTTCGCGAGGTGCCGTCCACAAGAACTCCGGCGACCCGGCCACCGGTGGATCGCCGGTGACGGGAGATTCCAGCATCGCTGCGCGGCGACGCCGACTCGGGCCGTCGGATCGGGTGAAGTCGTCGGCAATGTGGTCCAGCGACACACCGATCGCCGCCTGGATCAGAGCCACGACGAGCCCGGTGCGATCCTTGCCTGCGGTGCAGTGCACCAGCACCGGCCCGTCGGCGACATGGTCGGCGATGATCTCGATCGCCCGCACGAGCTGCGGTTGGCAACGACCGATCAGGTCGACGTACATGTTGGTGAGATCGACCGGTTCTTCCAACCGCGGCGGCTGGGTGTAGTCGATCATCTGGTCGACGAGCTCGATGTGGTGCGTCACGTCGTCGTCGGCGAATCCCAG
Organism: Ilumatobacteraceae bacterium; assembly: GCA_031427935.1. GTDB lineage: Bacteria > Actinomycetota > Acidimicrobiia > Acidimicrobiales > Ilumatobacteraceae > JAENVT01. The sequence goes on from JANPOJ010000425.1 coordinate 2,229, forward strand.
TGACATCTCGACGAACCGCTTCTGACGGAGGTCGATCACACAGGTCAGTCCGAGGGCGGCGACCGCGGCACGACCATCGGCCGTCAGCCGCTCCGGGGCGTCGCCCCGATACAGCACCCGGTGCCGCATCGTCAGGCCTGCGGCCGTTGGCCAGCCCCCGGCGTCGCGAAAGTTGAAGCAGCCCTCGATCTCGAGAACGCAAGTCGTCACCAGGGCCTACATCACATCCATCTGCAGGCGGTGGTGTCTGACCTTTGGACCGGCGATCCAGTTGCACATCTGCGGATCAGCGACGTAGACGTCGCCTTCGATCCAGGCGCCATTGGGTTGGAACAGGCCGCTGCGGTCGCCCTCGGTGACGCACACGTTGCCGTTGCCGTCCTGCTCGTACAGGGCCTTGCCGAACGGGTGTCGTTGACCAAGCATCTCAGCCCTCCACCCACTCGCCGAGGAGTTGGTGGATCCAGCGGACCTTGCTCTCCTGGTAGTTGGCCAACGTGATCCCTGGCTTCTTGGTCTGCTCGAGACCCTTCTGCACCTTGGGCATGTTGAAGTTGTCCTGCTCGAAGATCTTGGCGAGCATGCCGAGCTCGGGCGCCATCGTCCACGAGTCGTCGGGGTTGAGGAACGTGGTCTTCGCGGGCATCGGCCGCTCGCCCTTGAACGGGGCCAGCAGGAAGACCTCCATGATCGCTTCGCGGTGGTTGTCGCCGTTGGGGCGGAAGCGGTACACGATGCGGTTGTAGGCGCCCCAGGGGTGGAAGTTGGGGAACAGCGTGTAGTCGATGTTGTCGATGAACTCGGCATCGGACCAGGTGTCGACACCATCGCCGACGACGCCCCTCCATCGCTCGCGGGCAGCTACTGCCGAGGCGTGACGCGCCGTGTCGCCCTCAGCGACGGCAACGAGGTCTCCGTCCTCGTCGACGCGCGTATCGACCATGTAGTCGATGATGTCCTTGTCGGTCGGCACCCAGTCGAGCAACGGGCTGGCAATGCCGCCCGGTGTGATGACGCGGGCGAAGTTGTCCCAGATGTCGACCTGGCTGTTGGTGTCGCCGAGGTAGGGCATCGCCTGCGGGTGTGTGGCGTTGACGTGGTATGACTCGCTGAACGCCTCTTGGGTGATCTTCCAGTTGGCGTGGATCACCTTGGCGACGTGGCCCTGCACGTACCGGTTGGCGAGGTCCCACCGCTCGAACTGCGTGGCGAGGTCACCGATGTGCTCGCTCAGCGGCGCGCAGTCGGGGTCCGGGTTGATGAACACGAACCCCGCCCACGTGCCGACCTTGATCTCGGGCAGGCTGAAGGCATCGTCGTTGACGTGATCGAAGTCCCACCGGGCCGGCACATCGGCAAGCGCGCCGTCGAGGGTCCAGGCGAAGCCGTGGTACGGGCAACGGATCTCGTCGCAGCGGCCGGCGTAGTCCTTCAACTGGCGGCCGCGGTGCAGGCAGGCGTTGTAGTAGGCCTTGATCTCGTCGGGTGCCGTGCGCATGACGATGAACGACAGGTTGGCGATGTCGTAGACGATGTAACTGCCGACGTGGGGGATGTGCTCTTCGCGGCAGGCGAACTGCCACACCCGCTTCCACAGCCGCTCGACCTCGCGTTCGTGCCACTCGCGGGAGGTGTACCGCTCGATCGAGATGTCGTCGCTTCCCAGGTAATTGGGTGATTCCAGACGCAGCACCTTGGGCACCTCGTGGGTGTCGGTGTCGAGTAACTCCTGATACGTGATCCCCGGGGACCGAGTGCCTGTAGCCATGGAATCTCTCCTCACTGATCTCTGCCGCGACCGTAGTCCGTGCGGCCTCAGAAATTTACTTTGAAGTAATAACAATTTCCGAGCTGGTGAGCGATTTGAGGCGCGCTCCCTTGTCGTGGAAGTCGGCCTCGTAGCACACCCGGTCGCCGTCGAAGCGGAGGAACGACATGGCCCCGACCGACCAGCGACGGCCGACGTGCTCCGCACCGAACGTGGTGGGATCGATCACGCCCGCGCTCATCACATAGTGGACGGCGAGCCCCTGCTCGTTCGACCAGAACTCGTCGGGCACCAGCGTCAGGTTGTCGCAACGCGACAAGCCTCTGGCGAAGAAGGCGCGGATGGCCGGCCACCCGTCGAACTGACCACTCGCCACGTCGAACAGCGTCGCGTCGGGGGTGAAGTACGGCTCTGGGGCGTCGGGGTTGCCGGAGCTCCAGCCGGCAAACACGCCGCGGGCGATGTCGATCTGTCGGGCGCTGGTGCTCATCTCCCGCACCGTAGTTCCGCTTGTGCCGCTCGTCGCGGTGGTCAACACTGACGAGATGAACGCAGACGAGAAGGCCATCATCGATCTCACCATCGCCTACACGTGGGCGCTCGATACGAAGCAGTTCGATGAGTTGCGAGACGTGTTCACACCCGATGCCACGGGCATGCTGCACGGTGTCGCCTGCGACGACGCCGACGCCATCATCGCCCGCATATCCGGTGCGTTGATACCGCTCGATGTCACCCAGCACCTGATCGGCAACCACCAGGTCCGCATCGACGGCGACACCGCCACGTGTCGGTGCCAGTTGCACAGCCAGCACCTCAGGCGCGGCACCGAAGGTGGCGAGACGTACGTCATCGGTGGCACCTACGACGACCGTCTGGTTCGCACCGCGGATGGGTGGAGGATCAGTCATCGCACGATGGCCGAGTCGTGGCACTCGGGAAACCGTGCTGTGGTGAGGCCGACCGCGTAGGGTCAGGAGGGCGGCGCCGTCCCCTCGACCAGCGCGTCGATCCAGCGATGGATGTTCTGGTTGCCGCGCTCGTTGCGCCCGAACCGGAAGTAGTCGTCGGCGATCGAGGGCAGGGCCGCGGTGATCTGCATCACCGTGCTGAAGTCTTCGTCGCGCGTGACCGCCTCGTACGTGGCTCGCTTGCGTTCGGCCTCCGTCATCATCTCCTCCGTCACCAGCGGCTCGCGGAAGTACTGGTACTGCGTGACGACGGATGTGCTCGCCGTGGCACCGGGCAGGATGCGGCTGACCATCAAGCTCGTGTTCGGCTGGCCGGAGATCGACACGTTGGGGAACACGTAGTGCACGAGGCTCATGGCCAGGTTGAGCTGCCACTCCTCGGCGGGTTGATCGCGCATCGGCGGCAGCGGCTTGTTGGCGAACCCGAGGCGCACATGGGGGCCGTACAGGTCGTACGTGTTGCGGTTCGTGATCGACTTCGTTCCGATGGTGTTGCGGTGCAGATAGCCGAGGTGGTAGCCGTCGACGTACCCGTCGGCCGTGGCCTTCCAGTTGCCACTGTCGAGCACGGTCTCGACGTCGTGGCGATGCAACTTCTCCAGTTGCAGGTAGGCCAGCGACGAGGCCATGTCGCCGAGCCATTCATCCACGTCGAACGTCAGACCGGCGGTCAGGACGGCGAACACTGCACCGCATCGCTCTGCCGTCGGCAGCTCGACCAATCCGGTCACGTCGATGCCTTCGAACGCGCCGCGATCGGTGTTGCCGACCAGCGCACCCTTCGTGTCGTATACCCAGAAGTGATACGGGCACGTGAACCGGCGCGTGTGCCCGAAGCAGTCGCCGGCAACCCGCGCACCACGGTGCCGGCAGACGTTGAGGAACGTGCGGGCAACACCATCCTCACCACGCACCACGATGATCGGGCGCTCCGCGATCACGAGCGTGGTGAAGTCGCCGGCACTCGGGATGTCGCACGACAGGGCGACCAGCAGTGGGCTGCGATGGAAGATCTGTTCGACCTCGGCTTGGAATCTTTCCTCGTCGCGGTACCGGGCCACGGGCACGTTCAGCATCGATTCGCCGTAGTCGCCGTGTTCGATGTCGACATTGGCGAGCAACCGCTGGGCGACATCGGTGAGCGGTGTCGCGGTCATGGCGAGCCTCCGAAGTTGTTTTGACGTTCAACTAATTCTAGTCGATGGCGACCGGGTGCGATCCAGCCCACTCCTTGGCCGCCGGGGAGGCGACCCAGGCGATGGCGTTGGCGAGCAGGCGGCGGTACTGGGGGATCGCGAACGTGGTGGCGCTGTCGCCCGGCTGGATGTACACGATCGGGCTTCTTCCGCCCACGGTGACCCACGCAATGAGGTTGCTGGGTTGCGGATGGCCGACCGACTTCGGTGCAGCCTCTTCGCCCACGATCACGTGCTCGTAGGTGGAGATGAACCGGCCCGGATCGAAGTTGGCGTCCGATCGCAACAGGGGGACCACCTGGCCCTCGAAGATCGGGCAGCAGTACAACTCGTCGGTGAACGTGAAGTCGTCGACCCCGTCACAGATCGGGTGCGCCGGGTTGACCACGTTGGCCGTGTAGCTGTCGATACGCGTGCCCGACGACGGCCAGTCGTCTCCATACAGCGGCCCCGGGGCGTAGTTGAAGCGCCCGCCGATCGCCGTCGCCCACCCGTCCCATGCCGGCCACGCGGCGAGCGCGTGGTGCGTGATCACCAGGCCTTGGCCGCTGTCGAGCAGCGACGTGATGGCTCGCTTCTGCTCGTCGGTCGGGCCGATCGGTCGGGGCGGTTCACCGCGCTTCAGGTGCAGGCCCGGGATGTCGTGACACACGATTGCATCCCACTGACCTGCCCGGGCGACATCGAACCAGTGCTGTGCAGACGGTTGCACGGCGTGGGCCCACACCCAGCCTCGCGGCTCGCAGATGTCGGTGAACATGGTGCGGAACGCGTCGAGGTCGAAGCTGTGCCCTCCGGTGACGGCCAGCACTCGACAAGGTTTCATGACGGTGATCACAGTACATTCGACTGCGATGGGGGTATCGGTCGAGGATCGCTTGAACATCGCGGACACGATGGCGCGCTTCGCGGCGGGCATCGACACACGCGACTGGGTCCTGTACAGGTCGGTGTTCACCGAGCACATCGAAGTCGATTATCGCTCGTGGCGCATCGAGTCGTACGGGCCCATGGCCGCCGATGCATGGGTTGCACGCGGTACGCGACTGTTTCCCGGTTTCGACGCCACACAGCACTCGTTGAGCAATCTTCGGTTCGAGATCGACGGAGACACCGCGACGTGTTACGCCTATGTGCGCGCCGATCACTACCTGGTCAACAACTTCGGCGACTCGATGTTCACCGTCGGCGGCATCTACTCCGACCGGTTGGTCCGCACCGAGTCAGGTTGGCTCATCTCGGGCAAAACGCTGAACGTTCTGTGGAGCCAGGGCAACAAGCACATCATGACGTTGGCGGCCGAGCGCGCCGCCGAGCACACCTAGACAGGAGCACGAATGTCTCGAGCAGGTTTGGCCTCCGCTGCACGCAGCGTGGACGAAGTGAAGCAGGTTGTCGCCAGCTTGACCGACGACGAATGGTCGATGCCGAGCGGTTGCCAGGGCTGGACCGTGAAGGACCTCGTGGCCCACATGAGCTCCAACTTCAAGGAAGTCGTCGAGCCGTCGCCACCGCCACCTGAGCCCGTCAACCTCCCCGCGGAACGGCTGATGGACATGCTCGTCGAGCCCCGCAAGGACTGGTCGAACGCGGATATCAGAGACGAGTACATGAAGTACTGCGACGGTGCGGTCGGGGTGCTGACAGCGTTGCAGGACGAACCACTGTCGTCGACAGTGATCCCGCTCGCCGACCTCGGCCACTATCCGATGAATCAACTCGCCGATGCGTTCGCCTTCGACCACTACTGCCACCTCCGCATCGATCTCCTGCAACCCACGGGCCCCATCGCCCGATCGTTGCCCGCTCCCGACGACGATCTCGTCGCCCCGGCCGTCGGGTGGATGCTGACCGGCATCCCCCAGATGCAACCAGGGCTGGAGCAGCAGTTGACCGGGTCGATTCGTCTCGTGCTGATCGGAACCGGCGGTGGCTCGTGGAGGATCGCCCGGGTGGGCGACGAGATTGTGGTGACCGCCGACGACAGCTCCGCCGATGTCACTGTCACCTCGAGTGCCCACGATTTCGTGCTCTGGGGCACCAAGCGCACCCCATGGCGCGAGGCCTGCACCGTCGAGGGCGACGCCCACGTCGCCGAGACCTTCCTCGACGCCCTCAACATCGTGTAGACCCAGTCGAGTTTGCTGTGAGTCGGTTGGCGCGCCAGAACGCGCGATCCGACTCACACGTGTTCGGCGAGCAAGCCGGTGAGAGTCGGATGTCGCGGGTGACGCGCGATACGACTCATATCGACAATCAGAAGGCGACGCGTTGGGTGAAGCCGCCGTCGACGACGATGTTCTGGCCGTTGACCCACGACGACATCGGGCTGGCCAGGAAGGCGACCACGTTGGCGACCTCATCGGGTCGACCCAGGCGCCCGGCGGGGTGCTGGTCGACGTGTTTCGTGTAGTAGTCGGGCATGCGGTCCTTGATCCGCTCCCACGAACCGCCATCGATGTAGACCGGGCCGGGCGACACGACGTTGGCGCGAATGCCCTCCGCATACGTCTCTTTGGCCAGATGTGAGATGTAGTTGATCAGCCCGGCCTTCATCGCCCCGTAGCTGTAGCCACCGCCGGGGAAGTGGTGATACTCGATCGAAGCGCTGGTGCCGAGTTGCACGATGCTGCCACTGCCAGCGGCTCGAAGGTGAGGAAGCGCTGCGTCGATCACCGCCACCGTGCCGAGCACGTCGACCTCGAAGCTGCGCCGCCAACCTTCGATGCTCGGGGGGATGCCACCCTTCGCGCTGGTAGTCGCGACGACGACGTCGAGGCTGCCCAGCCGAGCCGCCGAATCGTCGACCCAGGCCGTGACTGCAGCGGGATCCTCGACGTCGACGGCGGTTCCGATCACGCCGTTGCCGAGCGCCGCGGCGGCCTCGGCCACGCCATCCGGGTTGCGTGCGCAGAAGGCAACCTGCATCCCTTCGGCGACCAGTCGCTCGACGATGAACCTGCCGATGCCACGCGACGCGCCGGTGACGAGTGCGTTCTTGCCTGCGAGTCCGAGGTCCATCTGCGTCTCCAATGTTCCGTGCCGAGTTAGGAAGGTTCGGGCGTTCGGAACGTAACATCGACGACGACGCGGCGCCATCACGCCGTCGCCATCCCCCGCAATGAGGAGACATCGGTGCCCGAAGTCATCGACACGACGGACCAACGCCGTCAGCTGATCAACACCAGCGGCGACGAGCCGCATCTGGTCGGGAGCGCATGCAGCGATTGCGGCACGCAGACCTTCCCGGCGCAATCGGGGTGCCCGCGATGCGGCAGCAACGCGGTCAGCGATGTTGCGTTGCCGCGGACCGGATCGGTGTGGACGTGGACGGTCCAGCGGTTCGCGCCCAAGGCGCCGTATCGCGCCGACTCGCCGTACGAACCGTTCGCGCTGGCCTACGTCGACCTCGGCCCGGTCAAGATCGAGTCCCGCCTGCGCGGCAAGCCGATCGATGGCTGGAAGATCGGCGATGCGGTGCGCGTCGTCATCGATGAGAACGTGAGCCCGTTGAGTTTCTGGTTCGAACCAATCAAGGAGATGCAGTAGTGGATGTCGCAATCGTTGGAGTTGGTCTGCATCCGTTCGGTCGGTTCGACATCTCCGCACGAGAGATGGCGCTGATCGCCGCCCGAGGCGCGCTCAGCGATGCGAGTGTCGAGTGGGCCGATATCGACTTCGCCGCTGGTGGCAGCAAGGACGGCGGTCATGCCGATGCGCTCGTGAAAGAGCTCGGGCTCACCGGTACGCCGTTCATGACCGTGTACAACGGTTGCGCCACCGGTGGCTCGTCGCTGCTTGCTGCGGCGAACGCCATCGAGGCGGGCATGGCCGATCTGGCCCTGGCGGTCGGGTTCGACAAGCACGAGCGTGGCGCGTTCGCCTCCGACCCCGCCGAGTACGGCATCGGCGAGTGGTACGGCGAGGACGGGATGATGGTCACCACCCAGTTCTTCGGGATGAAGATCCAGCGCTACCTCGCCGACCACGACCTCGACCCGCGGCTGCTCGCTGAACTGTCGGCCAAAGCGCTGCGCAACGGCGCCCGCAATCCCAACGCGTGGCGCCGCAACGCGCTGAGCGTCGACGCGATCGCCGACGCCGAGATGGTCAACGACCCGTTGACCAAGTACATGTTCTGCAGTCCCAGCGAGGGCGCGGCAGCCGTCGTGCTGGCGTCACCCGAGAAGGCCAGGGAGCTGCGCGCCGATCCGGTGTGGCTGCGCGCCGTCGAGTTCCGCACACGCAGATACGGCACGTTCGAAGTGTTCAGCCCGTCTCTGGCCGCGGAGATCACACCCGGCGCGACGGTGTACGCAGCTGCCGCGGCGTTCGAGACCGCGGGTGTGGGGCCGTCGGATATCGACGTCGCCCAGATCCAAGACACCGAAGCGGGTGCCGAGTTGATGCACCTCGCCGAGTGTGGCCTCTGCGAGCACGGCGAGCAGGGTGAGCTGATCATGAGCGGTGCGTTGGAGATCGACGGCCGACTGCCGGTCAACACCGATGGCGGATGCATCGCCAACGGCGAGCCGATCGGCGCCAGTGGGCTCCGCCAGGTGATCGAATGCGTGCTGCAGTTGCAGAACCGCGCAGATGGTCGTCAGGTTCCCAACGACCCGCAGACGGCCTTCACCCAGGTGTATGGCGCGCCGGGGCTGAGCACCTGCACGGTGTTGAGCCGTTAACTCGCGCGATTCGATGGTCTTGGGTGAGACGGCACGCCGAGGGAGTGCTGGCTCACGCGTTTGTTGAGCTGACTGAAGGGGATGTCGCGGTCGACACGCGGCTCGCCGGGGAGGCCCAGCACGCGCTCGCCGATGATGTTGCGCTGGATCTCGTCGCTGCCGCCGGCGATCCGATATCCCGGTGACCCGAGCAGATGCTCGTTCCACCCGTAGGTGCCCCACTCGCCGGTGTCCGCGGTCATCGATGCACCCAGCAGTTCGCCGGCGATCGTGCTGACCAGTCGAAGGGTCTCGGTCCACATCAGCTTGCTGATCGACCCTTCAGGGCCGGCGGTGCCGGTGCGGTTGGTCGCTGCCGAGGCACGAGCGATGCCCCATTCGCGCGACTTCTCGGCGCAGTACACACGGGCGAGTTGCTGGCGGATCACCTGATCGTCCGATCGCCCGGCATGGCGAGCCAGTACCAACAACTCGTCGAAGCCACCGCCGCGCCGGCCGTGCCCGCTGCTCTCACGTTCGAACCCGAGGATCGTCAGCGCCACCTTCCAGCCGTCACCGACCTCGCCGATGCGCAAGTCGTCGCCGACCCGAACGCCGGTGAGGAACACCTCGTTGAACGATGCGCCACCCGTCATCTGCCGGATCGGTCGAACCTCGAGGCCCGGCGAGTCGAGCGGCACGATGAACGCGGTCAGTCCGGCGTGCTTGGGTACGTCGGGATTGGTCCGGCAGATCGCGAAGCCCCACGGCGACAGGTTGGCGGTCGACGTCCACACCTTCTGCCCGTCGAGCACCCATTCGTCACCGTCGCGCACGGCCTTGGTCGACAGGCCGGCGAGGTCGCTGCCGGCGCCCGGCTCGGAGAACAACTGGCAGCAGAACTCGTCGCAGTGGGAGAACTTGGCGACCCACCGTTGCCGTTGCTCGTCGGTTCCGAACTTCACGATCGTCGGCGCGATCAACTTCGTGGTGACGGTCACGACCTCGTGGTCGCGCGGCACGTCGTACTGCGACTCGACCTCCACGTAGGCGAGTTCGTGGGCCTTGGTCAGACCGAGGCCGCCATATTCGGGCGACACGGTGATGGCACCGAAGCCGGCGACGGTGCGCTCGCGGTTCCACGTCTGGTACTGCGCCAGGAAGGCGCGCTCCTCCTCGACCGGCGTGTCGTGGAACACCGTCACGGAGAACTCGCCGTGCCCCCACGCCTTGTCGACTTCTTCGGTGACGGCCCGGCGTGGAGCGCGCGCCTCGAGCCAGGTTTCGGCCCGAGCACGAAATGAAGCGACGTCCTCCACGATGAATCCTCTTCGAGACTCGGCGTCGCCGGGGTGGCCGTACGGCGCATTGGGTTTCCTGGCGGCCAGGCCGCGGTGCAACACTATGCTGCAAATTACTTGGACATCAAAGGAGCTGTGCCGTGGACCTCGGACTTGCCGGAAAGAAAGCACTTGTCACGGGGGCGACCAAGGGTATCGGCAGGGCAATCGTCGAGCTCTTGCTGGCCGAAGGCGCCTCGGTCGCGCTCTGCGCTCGCAACGCCGAGGAGGTCGACAAGGCCGTCGCCGAGCTCAGCGCTGGTGGCGGCACCGTCTTCGGTGCAACCGCCGATGCCGCCGACAGCGAGTCGTTGCGAGCCTTCATCGCTGCGGCGATCGAATCGCTCGGCGGTCTCGACATCTACGTGCACAACACCTCGGGCAAGCCGGCCAAGTCGTTCGAGGCATGGAAGAACAACTTCGACATTGACATGATGGCCCTGGTCCACGGCGTCGATGCGGCCTCGGCAGCATTGATCGACGGCGGCGGCTCGGTCATCAGCATCGGCACGACGGCGACCGTCGAGCACTTCGCCAGTGGGTCGAACAGCTACAGCGCCTTCAAGGCCGCAGTGACCAACTGGACTCTCGGCCAAGCACAGGTGCTGGGTGCCAAAGGGGTTCGATGCAACGTGGTGTCGCCAGGGCCGATCTTCATCGAGGGCGGTGACTGGGATCGCGTCAAGCAAGGCAAGCCGGAGTTCTTCGAGGCCTCAGCCAAGGCCCATCCAGGAGGGGAACTGGGCACGGCAGCTGATGTCGCCGACGCAGTGGTCTTCCTCGTTTCTGACCGAGCAAAGCACATCAACGGTGTCAACCTCACTGTCGACGGCGGCTTCTTGAAGCGAGTCAACTTCTGAGCGACGTCGCCGCCCCCGGACGGCGGATCGACGTCGTGTTGGTGACCGGTGGGAAGTACCACGACTTTGATTTCGCCCGACGCGAACTGCTCGGCCTGCTCGCCGAGCACGAGGAGTTCCGCGTGCGCGTCCAACCCGACTACGAGGATGCCGACGCCATCGCTGCGGCCGAGATCCTGGTCAGTTACACGTGCGACGTCCGCCCTTCTGAGCGCGCCCAGCGGATCATCCGCGACTGGATCGAAGGCGGAGGTCGGTGGGTCGCCCTGCACGGCACCAACTCGGCCCTGGGCGACGCGTCGCAGCGACCGATTGCGACCCCACGGCCATTCCGGCTCTGGGCCGAGACGCTGGGCAGCCAGTTCATCGCCCACCCCCCGATCGAGCCGTACACCGTCGAGGTCACCGAGCCATCACATTGGCTCGTTGCAGGAATCGACCCGTTCGAGGCGACCGACGAGTTGTACCTCAACGAGTACCTCGATCGCGCTGCGCTGGTGCCACTGCTGCACACGACGTACCAGGGCACCGCAAGCGGGTTCGAGGAGAGCGACTGGACGACCGGCGACCCGCAGCACCTCGTGATGTACCTGCGCCCGCTCGGCGACGGTGGGGTGTTGTACAACACCCTCGGCCATTGCCGCGGCCACTACGACATGGTGCCCGTGAAGAACTACTGGCCCACCATCGATCGGTGCTCGTGGGAGCTCGACGTGTTCTACGAACTGTTGCGTAGGTCCCTTCGCTGGGCGAGAGGTCAAACTAGATGAGGCACACGATGGCTCCGGCCATCACCAACAACAGGAGGCGTTGATGCACCTCTCCAACGACGTGCAGATGGATCTGCATCGCCGCATGGTTCGAATCCGTCTCTTCGAAGAGGCTGCAGGCAAGCTTGCCGAGTCCGCGCGGCTGCCGGGGTTCTTGCACCTCTATGTCGGCGAGGAAGCGGTCGCCGCCGGTGTGTGCGCGGCCCTCAACGACGACGACCAGATCACCTCGACGCATCGCGGCCACGGGCACCTCGTGGCCAAGGGCGGCGACTTCAACCGGATGATGGCCGAACTGATGGGCAAGGCCACCGGCTACAACAAGGGCAAGGGCGGGTCGATGCACATCTGTGACCTCGACCTCGGCATGCTCGGCGCCAACGGCATCGTCGGTGCCGGGTCTCCGATCGCGGTCGGCGCGGCCTTTGCCGACAAGTACCGCAAACGCGGCCAGGTCGCGGTCACGTTCTTCGGTGACGGCGCAACCAACATCGGTGCCTTCCACGAGGCGGCCAACATGGCGTGCGCGTTGAAGTTGCCGATCGTGTTCGCCTGCGAGAACAACGAGTACGGCGAGTTCACGCCGCGCAGCAAGACGATGGCCATCACCGACATCGTCGATCGTGCCGCGGGCTACGGGATGCCCGGTGTGATCGTCGACGGCATGGACGTGGTCGCCGTGCACGAGGCCGCGACAGAGGCCGTGGCCCGCGCCCGCCGCGGCGAGGGACCGGCCCTGATCGAGGCCAAGACCTATCGCTTCTACAACCACCATGGCATCCAGAACCTGGGTCTGAAGTACCGCCCCGATGCCGAGGTCGACGACTGGAAGGCCCGGGACCCGATCTTCTCCTTCGAGGAGCGACTGATCGAACAGGGCACAGCCAGCAGGGAGCAGATCGAGGCGATCTGGGCCGAGCTGCGCGCCGACATCGACACTGCGATCGTGTTCGCCGAGGAGAGCCCGCTTCCGGATCCGTCGCAAGTGCTCGTCGACGTGTACACGGGTGGCCTGCGATGAGCGAGGAGCGCAAGAAGTCGTATGCCGTGGCGTTCAACGAGGCCATCCGCGGCGAGATGGCCGCCAACCCCGATGTGTTCGTGGCGGGCGAAGACGTGGGCGCGTTCGGTGGTGTGTTCCACACCTTCGCCGGCTTGCAGGAGCAGTTCGGTGAGGACCGCGTGGTCGACACGCCGATCAGCGAGCAGGCCATCATCGGCCTCGGCCTCGGCGCTGCCGTGTGCGGGCTGCGGCCAATCGTCGACCTGATGTTCATGGACTTCATCTGTGTTGCGATGGACCAGATCGTCAACCAGGCCGCCAAGTTGAAGTACATGTTCGGCGGTGGCGCGACCGTGCCGTTGACGATCACCACCACGGGTGGCGCGGGGTTGTCGGCCGCCGCACAGCACAGCCAGAGCCTGGAGGCGATCCTGTGTCACATACCCGGTCTGAAGGTCGTGTACCCGTCCAACGCGTACGACATGAAGGGCTTGATGACGGCCTGCATCCGTGAAGACAACCCGACCGTGATGGTCAAGCACAAGCGGCTGCTCGGCGTCAGTGGCAACGTGCCGGAAGAGTCGTACGTCATCCCGCTCGGTCAGGCACGGATCGCCCGCGAGGGCAACGACGTGACCGTCGTGGCCTGGGGCAAGATGGCCAACGACACGCTTGCCGCGGCCGAAGTGCTGGCTGCCGAAGGGATCCAGTGCGAGGTCATCGACCCGCGCACGCTGCAGCCGTTCGACATCGACACGGTCGTGAGCTCGGTGCGGCGCACCAACCACGCGGTGATCGTGCATGAGGCGGTTCGCTTCGGCGGTCTCGGCGCCGAGATCGCTGCGCAGATCCAGGAGCAGGCCTTCGACTACCTCGACGCCCCGGTCGGGCGCGTCGGGGGGCCGTTCTCGCCCGTGCCGTTCGCGCCTGCGCTCGAACAGCACTGGGTTCCCGATGCGACGAGCATTGCCGAGGGCATCCGCCAAGCGGTTGCCAGGCCGCTGTTGAATCGCTGAACCGGTGTCGACCGTTGGCGTCATCGTCAACCCGTGGGCGGGCAAAGACATCCGTCGTCTGCACGCCGCGGTCGGCCACACGCCTGACACCGTCAAGGCCGGCATCATTCGGCGGGTGGTGATCGCGGCCGCCGAATGTGGCGCGGAGCGCATCGTGCTCGGCAACGACGCCAGTGGACTGGCTGCCCGTGCCGTCGACGGGCTCGAGCTGTCGGCCGCGGTTGAGTTGCTCGACGAGGAACCGACAGGGTCGCGACTCGACACCGTGCGCGCTGCGGCGCGCATGTGGAAAGAGCAATGCGGCGCCGTGGTGGTTCTGGGCGGCGACGGAACATGCCGCGACGTGGCGATCGGCTGGCCCGACGTGTCGATGGTGGCGATCTCCACGGGAACCAACAACGTCTTCCCGACCGCGGTCGACGGCTCGTCCGCCGGTGCCGCAGCGGCGTTCGTCGCCCGGGGTGTGGTCGCGGGAGCCGACATTGCTCGACGGGCCAAGCGCATCTCGGTCCACATCTCCGACCCCACCTCGGGTCACACCGATTACATGGCGCTGGTCGAGGTTGCCCTGGTCGACGCGGCGTTCAGCGGTGCGCGTGCCGTCGTCGACGCCTCAGCGATCCGCCACGTGGTCGCCGCATCGGCGACACCGGCCAGCACCGGCCTGTCGAGCATCGCCGGTCGCATGCATCCGGTGGATCGTGACGAGGCGGGCGGCGTTTATGTACGGTTCGGCCCGGGTGGCCGGCAGGTACGCATGCCGTTGATGCCCGGCTCGTTCGCCACGGTCGATGTCGCTGAGGTGCGGCCGCTGGCATCGGGTGAGCCGGTCGTGATGTCAGGTCCCGGCATGCTGGCGTTCGATGGGGAACGCGACCGTCGAGTTGGGCCCGATGCAACCATCACGATGACGGTCGACCACGGTGGCCCGCTGGTGATCGACGTCGAGCAGACGTTGATCCGCGCCGCCCACGATCGCCATTTCGACCTTCCGGAGGATTCTCATGGCAGTTGAATTCCAGATGCCGAAGCTCGGCCTGACGATGGAGGAAGGCACCATCGTCGAGTGGCTCGTCGCCGACGATGCCGAAGTTGCCGAGGGCACCGCCGTTGTGCGCATCGAGACCGACAAGGTGGAGACCGAGGTGGAGAGCAGTGGCGATGGCCGGCTGCACCGCATCGGCCAACCGGGGCAGGCCTACGCGTGTGGCGCAGTGATCGCGGTGTTCCTCGCACCGGGGGAGGCCCCACCGGCAGCAGCCGCGGCTACGGCTACCGCCGCGCCGACGTCGGCCGCACCCAGAGCGCCCGTTGCTCGCCCCGCTCCTGCTCCTGCCGTAACTGCGGCCAGAACCGCAGACGGTCGCATCCTCGCCTCGCCGAATGCCAAGCGGGTCGCCGCCGAGGCAGGCGTCGATATCGGCCGAGTCTCGGGGACCGGGCCCGGTGGTCGCATCGTCGCCGACGATGTCGCGTCTGCGCTCAGTGCGGGCCTCGGTGCCTCGGCCGCTGCGCTCCCGACGTTCAGCAGCCGCGAGGACATCGTCGCCAGCGTGGCCGCGCGCAATCTCGCTGACCTGCTCGGCGTCGATCTCGCTGCGGTGCCCTATGATCCGGTCGAGTACCGCATCACTCGCGACACGGTGGCGGCCTATGTGCGCCAGCGCCTGGCCGGCCCGGTGACCTTTGCTTCCGCTGTTGCGCCTCCGGCCGAACCAGTGCCTGTCGATCTTCCAACTGCATCGCAAACGCCGACGCGCACGATCCGCATGTCGGGCATGCGCGCCACGATCGCCAAGCGCATGCACGCTTCACTCCGCGAGATGGCGCAATTGACGCTGACGATGGACGCCAACATGGACGCCGTCGTGGCTGATCGGGCCCGGCGCAAGCAAGCGGGCGTGACGGTCGGCTTCACCGACTACGTCGTGGCGGCGGCGGCCCGCGCCCTGGGCCAGCATCCGAACGTCAACGCCCAGGTCACCGCTGATGGCATCGCGGTCCTGCCCGACATCCACGTCGGGCTGGCCGTCGCGCTCGATGACGGGTTGATGGTGCCGGTGGTCCGCCACACCGACCGGCTCGATCTTGCAGCGCTCAGTGCCGAGACCACCCGCCTGGCCGAGGCAGCGCGCACGGGTTCCTTGAAGCTCGAGGAGCTGGAAGGTGGCACGTTCTCGGTCAGTGCACTCGGCATGTTCGGTGTCGACATGTTCACGCCGGTCATCAACCCGCCGAATGTGGCGATCCTGGGTGTCGGTCGGCTCCGCGACGACGTCATCGTTGTCGACGGCGCAGTCACGACGACCAAGCGCCTCACCCTCAGTCTGACGTGGGATCACCGCGTGCTCGACGGCGCCCCCGCCGCATCGTTCTGCAAGACCATCGCTGACCTGCTCACCGACCCGACCACCCTCGACTGACCGGCCCGCCCGAACGACGGGAGGGGTCAGACGTTGGCGGCCGCGGCGAGGGCGGCAGCGACCTCGGCCACGATCTGCGCGGACGTGGCACCGGGGGTCAGCACCGCGGCGATGCCGGCCTCTTTCAACTTGGCGATGTCGGGCTCGGGCACGATCCCGCCGACGATCACCGGGATGTCGACCCCACGCGCCCGGGTCTCGCTGACGACCAGCGGTGCCAGGGTCATGTGCGCGCCCGACAGCATCGACAGGCCGATGGCGTCGACGTCTTCATCGACCGCGGCGGCGGCAACGGTGGCAGGAGTCTGGAACAAGCCGGTGTAGATGACCTCGTACCCCGCGTCGCGCAGGATTCGGGCGACGACCTTGATGCCACGGTCATGGCCGTCGAGGCCGACCTTGGCGATGAGGATCCGTTGGGCAGCCACTAGATGGTCGGTACTTCCACGTGGCGACCGAACACGGTGCCGAGCGAAGCCATGACCTCGCCCAGCGTTGCGTAGACACCAACGGCATCGATCAGTCCCGGCATGAGGTTGACCTCCGGGTCTGCGGCTTCGGCCTCGACGCGGCGCAGCGCGGCGTCGACCGCGGCTTGATCGCGAGTGTGGCGAACTTGCTCGAGCCGCTTGAGCTGCCGGGTCTCGTCCTCGTTCGTGATCTGC
>JANPOJ010000426.1:0-3926 GCA_031427935.1 Ilumatobacteraceae bacterium
GTCGGCCTGACTGGCACCGGGCGAATCGTGCTGGTCGATGGCGGCGTCTACGACAACATGGCCGACGAGTGGGAGTACGGGTACACGTCCCGCAAGAAGTCCTGGCCGAGCGTGGCCGACGCCCAGCCGCATGCGGCGGGACTGCTGCTCGTCGCCAATGCATCGGGTGGCTGGAACGAGATCAAGCCGATCAAGGGTCGCGGCGTCCGCCTGGAGCTCGCCGGCGTGCTGCGATCGAAAGATGTGCAGTACGACGTGTCGACAGCTCATCGTCGCCGGGCGCTGGCGGCGATGTTTCGCGACCACGACGCCAAGAGCCCCGACGGAGCGTTCGCCCAGGTGTCGGCGAGCCCGTACGACGTGGCCGAACAGTTCGGCACGCGTCCCGGCTGGCAGGTCGACGCTCGGTCTCAGCGCGCGGACGAGGTTCGACAGTTCCTCGACGACCAGGGCTACACCCCCGCCCAGTGGGCGTCGATCGTTCGGAAAACATCCGGGGTGCCCACCACGCTCGCACCACTCGGTCGCGACACCACCGCAGCGTTGCTCGAACACGGGTATGTGCTGGCGATGGTCAACATGTATGTGCTGCATGGCCTCGGCGAGCTTCGCGCCATCGATCGCACTCACTTCGCTCGCCTCGCCGCAGGAGGCTCGACGTGAGCGATCTACCAACCGATTTCGGTGGTGTTGCGTTCGACGACGACTTCGAGGTCGCCGGGTCGCCCGACGGCATCGATCGTGGTGGCTCGACGGTCGTGCACGACTCGGCAGAGAGCCTGCAGCGCCGAGGCATCGCCTACCCGGCCACCGCACCCATCGGCATGCGCGTCCTTCGTCACTACGTCCTCACACGCTGGTCAGGCGTCGACCTCGGCATCCTCGCCCAGCCTCCGAGGTCGGTGCGCGCCGGGTCGGCCCCGAGCATGCACAACTGGGGCATGGCGTGGGACTGGCGTTGGGCGGCGCCGGGTCCTGGTCGGCAGGCGGCGGACGAGGTGATCGAGTTCGCCCTCGCCGAGTCGGCCCGCCTCGGGATCCAAGCGGTCCACGACTACGTGAACGCAAGGTACTGGAAGAACAACGTCGGATGGCGAACGGCGCACAGCAGCCCGGCGACCGGCTTCGGGCAGCCGTGGAGCCAGTGGTTGCACATCGAGCGAACCTGGGATGCGGCCAATGATCCGGACCCGATCGATGCTGCGTCGTCGCGCGCCGAGGCTGCTCCCGCGCAGCGTGTCGAACCCAGCACTGCCGCCGCATCGACGTTCGAGGGCGAGTTGCCAACGGGTCCCGTGCGCCGGGGTGACTCCGGCGCCGACGTCGCACGGATCCAGGACTTTCTGCGGGTTGCGGGTTTCGCCGACTTCACGATCTCCGATGGCGAGTTCGGGCCTCGCACCGACGCGGCGGTCCGTGCCGCGCAGACCGCGTTCGCAGCCAAGGGTCTGTACACGAAGGCGATCGATGGCGTCTGGGGCCCGGCCACGGCCGGCGCAGCGGCGCACTTCGGTGGGGCGTAGCAGCGATGTCGATCACCAAACCGATCGGGGGCGTCGAATCGGTCACCGACCCAACGCCTGCGACGGCAACGTCGGCGACCAACGCCGATGACATCGCCGACGATCAGCCATTGGTCGAGATCACGATCATCCACGCCAGCCTGGCCAGTGCCGACTACCCGTTGATGATCGGCGGGTTCGCCGACGAACAACTGGGTGGGCAGGAGCGATTCATCGACCGGCAGTTCGCGGGGATGCTGACATCGTGGTCGGAGGTCGATCTGTTCCCCATCGAGGTGGGCACGTCACGCTTCATCGAGCCCACCCCCGACGCGGAGACCGAGCCGCCGGGTTGCTACGTGATCGGGCTCGGCTCGGTCGTCGATCTGCAACGCGAACAGCTGACGTTCAGCGTGCGCCAAGCGCTGGTCGATCGCTGCACCCGGCTGTACCGCGAGCACCACAGCAGCGTCGCGACGAGTGCCCTGATCGAGGTCGGGGTGTCCAGTTCACTGATGGGTGTGCGGTCGGATCGAGGGCTGCGCGTGGAGGACTCGATCGCCGGCATCGTCGAGGGCGTGCTGCAAGCCAACCAAGCGCTGGCTCTGTACGAGTCGTCGCGTGCTGCTGCGGGGAACAGCGTGCGTGTCACCGCGCTGCAGTTCGTCGAGCGGTTCGCCGAACAGGCCAACCTCGCCGCCGTCGCCCTGCGATCGCTGTCGACCGCTGTGCACCTGCCCAGCTCGTACGACACGCTGCGTTGGGTGACCGTCAGCGAACGCCCGGGTGGCTTGCCGCTGGGCGCAACGTTGACCGACGTCGCCCAGGGCTGGCGTCGATTCGTCATCACCGCTGCCGATGTCGCTCCGTCCCCGCCGGCTGCGGCGGGCACGAACCAGGGCGCCGCGGACTCGGAAGATCGGTGCGTCACGTTCGACATAGCGCTCCTCGGCCGCGAGGCACGCGCCGACCGCGTGCGTCATCGGCTCGACAAGGTGATGGTCGATGCACTGGTCGATCGGCTGGCGATCGACACGGGTGATCAGCGAACGGCCGGCACCTTGTACGACCAGTTGATCCCGCACGAGCTGCGCAGCGATTTCCAGACCACCTCGGCGATTCAGTTCGTCGTCGATGCGACAACCGCTCGATACCCGTGGGAGTTGCTCGGTGCACCGCGACCGAGCGGGAACCGGTCGGCGAGTGGTGCGTTCGGTGGGGTGATCCGCCAGTTCACCGAGTCGGAGAACCGTCGACTGTCGCCCGAGCGTGCGCACTTCGGCAGTGCGCTGGTGATCGCCGCCGGCAAGGTTCCCGGCGAGCACGAGTTGCCATCGGTGTACGACGAGTGTGATCTGGTCAGCCGGCTGCTCGACGAGACCAACCCTGGACGCGTGACCGTGCTCGACGACCGGCGCAGCGAGCTCGACTTGGTCGACCTGCAGAACGAACTGTTCGGCAACCATCAGGTGGTGCACATCGCCAGCCACGGCGTGTACCACGAGGATCACCCAGCCGACACAGGCGCGATCCTGGCTCGTGGGGCGCTGTTGACCATTGACACGATCCGACAGCTCACATCGGTTCCCGATGTCGTCTTCCTCAACTGCTGCAGCCTCGGTCGCGTCGGGTTGAACCGCATGGCCGCCGGTCTCGCCCGCGAGTTCATGGCGATTGGCGTGCGTGCCCTGGTCGCTGCGGCGTGGCCGATCGACGACAACGCGGCTCGGGTCTTCGCCGAGACGTTCTACCGAGAGTTGATCGCCGGGCGCCCACTGGGCGACACGGTGACGCGGGCCCGCAACATCTGTGCCGAGGTCGGTGGCCGCGAGACCTGGGCTGCGTACCACTGCTACGGCGACCCTGGATTCGTGTTGCGCGGCAGCCGCATCTCACTCGGCGAGGCCGTTGCCGAGCCGGTCAGCGAATCCGATCTGATCGCCCGCCTCGACGGTCTGGCTGTACGTGTGTCCGACCTCGGCCGGCCCGGTAGGGGAGCTCATGCGTAACCACCAGGCGCAACCGCGCAAACAACGCCACCACGTTGATGGCAAATGCCACGTAGAAGGGGTAGCGCCAGCCCCAGTCGAGGAAGTCCTTGGTGCTCAATTGAGAGTGCAGGTACAAAAACAGCGAGGCGGCAATCATGAAGCCGATGGGCGCGCCCAGTTGTGGAATCATGGCCCACCAGCCGCGTTGAGTCTTGGGCGCGGTCATGGCCAACAGGGACGACAGGCCGTCCCACGAACCGCCCAGCGCAATGCCTTGCGAGAAGCGCAGAACCGACAACAACACAATGGCTGCAGCGCCCAGCGTGTTGTAGATAGGCAGAAAAGCGATGCCGGCCGTGGACACCCCCAGCAGAAAGAGCGCCGCCGTCAATTTCACGCTGGCGGCCCACCGCAACCCCACGGCCGAGTTCTT
>JANPOJ010000427.1:0-4898 GCA_031427935.1 Ilumatobacteraceae bacterium
TACCAGGACACCATGGTCTCGAACCAGCGCTTGGGTTCTCTTGGATCAACGGTGAGGGCCTCGTTGTACCATCTCGCCGCGGCGGCCCAGTCGTGCGCGCTCCAGGCAAGATGTCCGCGGACCTCCGCCGCCATCGCCAAACCGGTACGACTCTGAGAGTCCTTGATCAATGCCTCGAACGACGGTAAGTGCTCGGTGGCCAAATCCGGACGTGCTATCGCGAGGTTGCACATGACGGCCCACTCGGTATGGCATCGGGTCGCGACCGGGGCACCTTGCAGCAGCTGCAGACTGGCGAGAAGGTCCTCAGGGCGCATTCCGGACTCGGCGTCACCCTCGATAACGACATGAGGGGTATCGAGAAAGAAGTGGGAGGGAGCGCGCCAGCCCGAATCGATCATCTCCCAGGCTCTGCGGTTCTGCTCGCTAACCGATAGCCCCTCCTCCATATCAATTCCGAGTAACAGATAGTCGAGAAACTCCGGTTTGTCACCGGCGACACCGGCAGCGCCAGCGATCAGTATCCACAACTCATCTCGTTCCCGCTCGCAGTCCGACAACCCGAACGATGCAACACTCAAGGCGCCATCCAAGTCGTGGTGATCGACGAACCAGGTACACGCGACCAGACAATCCGGTACCAGCAGTGCAATGTGCTGTCGCGCTGCGGTCTCGTTGGGTCCCATCGTGGCGAGTGACAGTGCATTGATCCTGCTAGCAGTGTGGCGTGCGTGCCGCTTTCGTGTGTCGTCGGCGGTGCCATCGTGTTGGAGGTGTTCGCGTCCGTAGGCTCGCATCGTCTCGAGCAGGTGGTAGCGCGACGTTCCGTCGGGTCGGGTGGTTCGCTGGACCAGTGACCGGTCGACAAGCCGGGGTACACCGTCGACAACATCGAGGTCGGAGACGGGATCGCCGCCTGCCACGGCCTTTGCCGCGACGAGATCGAATCCGGCCGGGAAGACCGACAGCCGATCGAAGACAGTACGTTCGGCCGCCCCGCAAAGTTCATACGACCAGTCGAGGGTGCCGCGCATTGTCTGGTGACGTTCGATTCGGGTTCGTCGACCACCGACTAGCAGACGGAAGCGCTCGTCGAGGTCGGAGGCGAGTTCCACTGGGCTGAGAGCCCGGACCCGCGATGCAGCCAGTTCGATCGCTAGCGGAAGCCGATCGAGTCGTTCGCACAATTCGGTGATCGCAGCCGACTGCACGTCGTCGATGACCAGATCCGGAGCCTCGGAACTGACCCGTTCCATGAACAACCGCTCTGCATCGGCGAGCGGTAGCGACCTCACCGGAACCAGCCGTTCTCCGGTCAGCATCAACGGTTCCCGACTGGTCGCCAGAATCGTGACCGTTGGGCACGCCCGCACAATCGTTTCGATCGCTTCCCCGGCGGTGGTCAGCACGTGTTCGCAGTTGTCGACGACGATCAACAGCCGCTTGCGCTTCAATGCCGAAACTATGCCGCTGATCACGGCACCTTCGCTCGCCGCCCTGAGACCCAGACCGGCGGCGAAGGCGAACTCGACACCACCCGCGACGGCCACGGTTGCCAACTCGACAAACCAGCAGCCATCGGGAAAGATCGGTGCAGCCGCGACGGCAGTTTCGATCGACAGCCTCGTCTTGCCCGCACCACCGACCCCGATCAGCGTCACAACCCGATGCCCAACGAACTCGCCCAAAAGACCGGCGATCTCGTCCTGGCGTCCGACAAACTCGCTGACCTCCGTCGGGATGTTCCCGGCCCGCTCCCGAGGTGTCCGCAGCGCCGGGAACTCGTCGCCACCGAGCTGGAACAGTCGAACGGAACCAGCGATGCCCTTGAGGCGATACTCGCCGAGGTCAATCATCTCAAAATCACCGATCAACTCGGCAGTGGCTCCTGAAAGCAGGACCTGGCCACCGTGGCCGGCGTCCATCACCCGCGCCGCCCGGTTCAGGGTCGTCCCGAAGTAGTCGCTATCGCGCAACTCCGCTTCCCCGGTGTGCAGCCCCATCCGCACCGGCAGTTCCAATAGTCGCTGGGATTGGAGAGCGGCGACTACCGCCTTGCGCGCCGAGGTAAACACTGCGCAGATGCCGTCGCCCGTGTGCTTGAACACCCATCCGTCGAATGACTCGACCGCTGCGCGGATCACTTGATCATGCGCGGCCAGCGCCGTCGACATCGCTGCCTCGTCGCGGTGCCACCTTTCGGTCGAGCCCTCGACATCGGTGAACAAGAACGTCACCGTGCCCGTCGGCAAATCAAGCGGCTTCTTGCCTTCGACGTCACGCTCGGGGTCCAAGCCTCCGAGAATGCTCACCTCCAGGTTGCGGAGTTCGGAAGTCGGCTCAACTCCTACGTCTTCGCGCAACTGTGTCCGAAACCGCTGGAACGCACGCAACGCCTCGGTCACCCGCCCATCGGCCGCCAAAGCCCTCATCAGCAATCCAACCGGACGCTCGCGATAACGCATCCCGGCAAGCTGTGGCTCGACGAGCGACACCGCCTGCTCGAAGCGACCCAACTCGATGAACGTCTCGGCAAGATCCTCGGTGGCCAATGCGCGCAGCTCATCCAACCGTGTCGCCACACCTTGTGCCCACGGCTCATCGGCGAACTCGGCAAACGCCTCACCGCGCCACAAGTCGAGAGCGCGGCTCAACGCGTCACAACGATCCTGCAGCCCCATCGTGCGTGCGGCGTCGGTGAACTGCTCGAACCGGACCGAATCGAGCCCATCGTCGACTCCGAGGACCAACCGGTACCCGTCCTGATCGGTGGCCACACAACTTCCGAGCACCTTGCGCAACCTCCCCACAGCGGTGCGAACCGTCGAGCCGTCGAGCCTGCCGCCAGCGACGTACTCGGCGATTCGACTCGTCGAGACCGTTCGGCCCGGCGTCGCCGCCAACACCGCAAGCAAACGACGGGCCTGGGGCGGCAGTGAACCGACGCGCTGGCCACCATCCCACACCTCCACCGGGCCGAGGACGCTCACTTGCATCGCTACCTCCAGGCGCTCGATCCCGGACACAGTGCTTCCGGCATGTCACGCGCCGTCACCATACCTGTCGGTGTCGGTGACCATTCCGTGACCGCCTGCGCCGACGATCCCCTCACCGGAACCACCCGATCGAACGTGGATCCCCAGCGACAGGAGCAGCAAGATGAACGAGATCATTGTCGGCGTCGACGACAGCGCAACCGCCAGAGCCACCGCCAAGCGAGCCGCAGCATTCGCCGCCAACGCGGGCAAGCCATTGCACATCGTGATGGCCGTGCCATCTCGCAAATCCATCGATGCATTTCGTTCTCGCTCCCAGCACTGGCAGCTCGACTCCATCGGCATGGCCGACCAGACGCTACAAGCGCTGGCCGGCGAGATGCGTTCCTCCACCCCGGTCACGCACACCGTCATCATCGGCAAGCCCGCAAAGGCACTTTGCAGCGAAGCGGCCCGGCTCAGCGCATCGTTGATCGCCGTCGGCAACAAGCGAGTACAAGGTGCAGCCCGTGTGCTCGGCTCAATCGCCGGTGACGTCGCCAAACACGCTCCCTGCGACGTTCTGATCGTCCATTCCTCGTCACCGGAACCACCGCGACCGAACGTGAACCGAACGACCGGAGCAGCAAGATGAACGAGATCATTGTCGCCGTCGACGCAGGCGACCAGACCGAACGGGCGCCGACCGGCAAGCTGCGCTCGTCGACCCCGGTCGCGTGAGTTCGACGGTCGCGCAACCCGTCGGTGCGACGACGACCCGCACCGGTCCGATCAACCTGTCCGAACTCAGCGATCAGCAACAGTACGAGATCTTCGATCGCTTGCAGCGCAACATGCCGAGTGTGTGGGATGCGATGGGTCTGAACACTGCAAACGAGTCGGTGGTTGTTATCCCCTCCGTGACACTTGATCGTCTTGCCGGCGGCAGCGGATGCATGACGCAGGCGTTCGAGGAGCGGTTCCTCTTCCTCCTCCTGCTGCTACGTGAACCCCGCCTGCGGATGATCCACGTCACGTCGACACCGATCGCGCCGGCCATCGTCGAGTCTTGGCGCTCGCACGACGGAAGTCACCTTCGGTCATCTTG
Organism: Ilumatobacteraceae bacterium; assembly: GCA_031427935.1. Lineage (GTDB taxonomy): Bacteria > Actinomycetota > Acidimicrobiia > Acidimicrobiales > Ilumatobacteraceae > JAENVT01. Next base: position 4,084 of record JANPOJ010000427.1, read on the forward strand.
TTCCGAAGCCGCCACCACCGAACCGCGGAGCAACAGGTCGTGGTCATTCTCGAGCACCTAGCCGACCTCGCCGACGATCTGGCTACGGGCGCTGTGGCCGTGATCACCGACGAACGCATCCGCGTCAGACGACTGCCAGTACTCCACGACGAATGATCGCTCCCGAACCGTTGCCCACGAGGTGGGCCAGCCGCACAACTGGCGATCCGGGACACCTTCGGTGGTTCCTGCGTGCGAGCGGTATGGGGCAGGTGCGCTCTCGAGAAATGCAGAGCGACAGGTTCTGGCGCTCCGCCCTCGTGACCCGCCCCGGTTGCGCCCCATGAGGGCTGCCGAACCACAATGTGGAGGACGCCGGCATGCGATTCGTAGCCACAGGGATCGTCGACTGGACGGATCAGCAAACTGAAGACTTAAGACTAACGGCGGAATAGGGCTGCCGCCTAACGACTCATTGCTTGGAGCGTGCGTCCAGCGAATGATCGGGCCTAGAGGTGTACGACCTCAATCACGGACATGACGGGAAGTTCGCGGCGGGCACCGATTGGTCAGCTCATTGGCGCGGGCGCACGGCCGTCAAACAAGAGAACCGAGGGACGATGGAATTCGGCAAGTCGAGCAATAGACCAACGCGTTTGGGACGTTGGCGAGCGATCACGATCCTCGACAAGTCCAACAGAGGCGCCACCATGTTGGCCACCCTGCGCGCAAGGTTCTCGACCATCCACCGACGGCCGCTTCGATCGGAACTGCGGGCCAAAGCTTCGGTGGTGGCGCCTGTGGTGGTCATTGCCGCGATGGTGCTGGTCTCGGTG
>JANPOJ010000428.1:0-12307 GCA_031427935.1 Ilumatobacteraceae bacterium
CGGAGTGGATGCGGCGGACCTCGGCGCGCACGGTGCGGGCGAACTCGTCACGCGGCAACTCGGCAGCAGCGAGGGCGAGGATGTCGCCGCGTTCGGCGAGCCGGTCGCGTTGGTCCGGGGCGAGTTGGCGCAACGCTCGGGTGACGACGTCGACATGGCCGCCCGACGCCTCACCGGCGGCCAGCGCATCACCGAGTTGCGGGATCGCCGTCGTGGTCGCCGCCCGCTCGAAGCTCTTCGAGGCCTCCGTCAACGCGACACGTGCGGCGTCGGCAGCGACACGTTCGGGAAACATCGACGGCGACTCGACAGCCAACTCGCTCAGGCGTCGTGCAGCAGCGATCTCGATCGAGTCGAGCCAGCCACGGACCCGGCGCACATCGCCCAACGCCGTGGCAACCGCACCCTGATCGCACACCGACCAGTCGATATCGACGAGTGCTTCGACCAACCCGACCACCGACACCACGACCCCTTCCCGAACGTTCCAAGAACAGTTGATTGAGACGGGGAAGTCGCTACCAATCACAGTACTCAGGGGGTGCTACACGGTTCGTTCCACCTGGTCAGATGGTAGAACGGGTCGAGATCGAAGGGTCAGAAGTGCTTACTGGTAGTAGCCGCTGACGTCGATGAGGAAGTCGGTGACCGTGTTCGACATGACCTGAATGGTTGCCCCTGGGCCGCAGCCGACGACGGCGCTGGTGGCGATGTTCTGGCCTGGCGTGAAGTTGATGTTCGAGGTCCCGGGGAACGGCCCGCTCGGCCACACCGAGGCGAAGCCTCCGCCCTGGGGTCCAGCGATCGTGAGGTTGATCAACACCGCGTTGGCCGTGGTCGGGACGCCGCTGTTGTTCTGCGTGGTGTCGATGGACCGTTGGACGTTCCCGTCCGTTGGAGCCTTGGGCCCAACAGCCGTAGGTGCCTCGCCGGGGCGTGAGTCGTACACACGCACCGGGGTGTCGAGCAGGTGGAGTTGGCCAGCCGACTGTGGGCCGGCCAGCTTGCGCCACACCGCGTTGGTAGCGTCGAGAGTGGTCGCAGCCCACCAATCGCCGGCGCCGTCGACGTACAACGCGCCGACCTCTCCGCCCGTGCCGAGTGGCGGATCGCCCGAGCCGGAGAACAGCGCATTGGCGATGTTGCCGGCAGATATCAGTCCATAGCCTCCCTGGCCGTTGAGAATCAGCGCGGTGTTGTCGGTCGAGTTGATCAGTGTCGGCGAGGTGCTCTCGTTGAAGTTGCCTTGCATGACGGGGTAGCCATCGGCGGCTGCGGCAGGCTGCGAATTCAGGAACGCTGCGCCGGTCACGGCACCGACGGCAGTGGCAGCGACGAGCTTGATCATGCCGCGGCGACCCGATGTCGGTTGGTTGGCTTCCTTCTCGTCGGCCACCAATGTCTTCAAGCTGTTGATCTCGATTTCGAGCGCAGCAATCCGCGCTTCGACCCGCTGGTCCATGTTGCCCGTCCCGTCGTATGAAGAAAGTTGAGCGTAACCCTGCAGTCAGCGATGCGACATGGGCCGCGCGACCCATTTACCCACGATCTTGCTCTTGGTAGAAGCCGATCACGTCGACCACGAAGTCGGTCACCGTGTTGGAAAGGATCTGGATCGTCGCGGCCGGGCCGCAGCCCACGACCGTGGTGGCGGCGATGTTTTGCAGGGCGGCCTGCCTCGACCTCGGTCTCCGCATCGCGGGCCACCATCGCCTTCAACGTGGCGATCTCGGCCTCCAGCCCGGCAATGCGCGCTTCGATCCGCTCGTCCATGTCCCCGCCCTCAACTTCCCTCGTAGAAGTCTGCGGACCTTGACCCCTACGAACCCCACCGGCTTTGACCGAAGCGGTAGCCGACCGAACGCACGGTTTGGATGAGGTTGGCCTGCTCTTCGCCGAGCTTGGCGCGCAGGCGGCGGATGTGCACATCGACGGTGCGTGCCCCGCCGTAGTACTCGTATCCCCACACCCTCGACAGCAGGATCTCGCGGGTGAACACCTTGCCCGGGTTCTGGGCGAGGAACTTCAACAACTCGTACTCCATGTACGTGAGGTCGAGGGGCCGGCCCTCGATCGACGCCTGGTACGTCTCCACGTTCAAGGCCAGCCCGCTGTACTCGACCGTCTCGCTCTTGACCTGGGCGAAGCCCTGGAAGAGCAGGTGTCGAAGCCGGGCCTCGACCTCGACGGGGTGGAACGGGGTGAGGCAGAAGTCGTCGTACAGATCGTCGCGCAGCTCCAGCTCACCCAGCTGGGCGCCGGTCAACAGCAGCAGCAATCGCGTCGGTTCGTCGCGCTTGCGCAACGCCCGGCAGAACGCCCAGGCACCCTCGGGGTCGATGTCGCAGGCCACGATCGCCCCAGCCCAACCTGCGGCAGGCTCGTGGCTGGCAGCGTCTTCGGGCGTGGCCACCGCCTTCCACCGGTAGCCGCCCAGGTCGAGCGTGCGCGCCAGATCGGGTGGCGGCGGTTCTGGGTAGACGACCAGTTGCTCCATCACGGTGACGCCTACAGCACCCGCAGGTATCGATCGTGCTCAAAGGCACTGACGTGGGTCTTGTATGCCCGCCACTCGCTGCGCTTGTTGCGCAGGAACCATTCGAAGATGTGCTCGCCCAGCGCCTCGTGCACGAGCGACGACTGCTCCATCACCCGCAGCGCGTCGCTGAGCGATTGCGGCACCAGATCGATGCCCAACTTACCGAGCTCGGCGTCGCTCATCTCGAACAGGTTGCTGTCGGCCTCGGGCGGCAGTTCGTACCCCTCGGTGATGCCGCGCATGCCGGCCGCCAGCATGACGGCGAACGTCAGGTACGGGTTGCAGGCCGGGTCGGGTGAGCGGAACTCGATTCGTGTCGCGCTGGGGTTGCCGCGTTTGGCGATCGGGACGCGAACCAGCCCGCTGCGGTTGTTGCGTGCCCAGCTGACGTGCACCGGCGCCTCGAACCCGGGCACCAGCCGCTTGTAGCTGTTGACCGTCTGGTTGGTGATCGCCGTGATCTCGGCGGCGTGACGTAACAGGCCGGCCATGAACTGCTTGGCAACCGGCGACAGGTTGTAGGGGTCGTCGGGGGAGTAGAACGCGTTCTCGTCGCCATCGAACAGCGACAGGTGCACGTGCATGCCGCTGCCCTGCACGTTCTCGAGCGGCTTGGGCATGAACGTGGCGTGCACGCCCTGGCTGGCGGCGACCTCTTTGACGACCAAACGGAACGTCATGATGCTGTCGGCCATCGTCAACGCGTCGGTGTGGCGCAGGTCGATCTCGTGCTGGCTCGGCGCATCTTCGTGGAAGCTGTACTCCACCGGGATGCTCATCGTCTCCAACGTCCGGATGGTCTGCTTGCGCAACGTACCGGCCACGTCGGTGGTGGTGAGGTCGAAGAACCCGCCCTCGTCGAGCGGCACCGGTGGCTGACCTTTCTCCGGCGGGGAGAAGTAGAAGAACTCCATGTCGGGTGCTACGAAGAACGTGTAGCCGCGCTCGTGTGCGGCTTGCAGGTTGCGCCGCAGCACCTGGCGCGGGTCGCCCTCGAACGGCGTGTTGTCGAGGTTGTGGATGTCACAGAACACCCGCGCCTCGGTGGCCTTGCTGTCGCCCCATGGCAGCACTTCGAAGGTGTTGGCGTCGGGCATGGCCAGCACGTCGCTCTCCAGCGTGCGCCCGAAGCCGTCGATCGACGACCCGTCGAACGTCATGCCGTCTTCCAGCGCGTTCTCCAACTCCGCAGGGCTGATCGCGAAGCTCTTCAAGCTGCCGAGCACGTCGGTGAACCACAGCCGGATCAGCCGCACCCCGCGTTCTTCCACGGTGTGCAAGACGTAATCGCGTTGCTGCTCAAGCATGACGGTTCTTTCTATTCGGCAAATCTAACCCCGGAAAAACGCCGAGCCCGTCCGAGCAGGCAGGGCGCGCTCGGACGGGCTGGACAAGGAATGGCAGCAACTATGCGCAAACACTCTCGAGGATGAGGCGGGTCACGGTGTAGGGATCGGAGTTCGAGTTCGGACGACGATCCTCGGCGTAACCCTTGCCATCCTTGGCGACCTGCCACGGGATGCGGATGCTGGCGCCGCGGTTCGACACGCCGTAGCTGAACTTGTTGTAGGGGGCCGTCTCGTGAGCACCGGTGAGGCGGCTCTCGATGTCGGCGCCGTAGCCCTTGATGTGGGCCTCGATGCGCTTGCCGATGGCCTTGCACGCAGCTTCGATCGGGGCGTAGCTCTCGCGCATCGCCTTGGTCGAGAAGTTGGTGTGCGCACCGGCGCCGTTCCAGTCGCCCTTCACGGGCTTGGCGTCGAAGCTGATGATCACGTCGTAGTCCTCAGCGATGCGGTGCAGCAACCAGCGACCGATGTACAGCTGATCGCTGACGGTCAGCGCATCGGCGGCGCCGATCTGGAACTCCCACTGGCCGGGCATGACCTCGGCGTTGGTGCCCTCGATCATCAGGCCGGCGTCGATGCACGCCTGCGTGTGCTCCTCGATGATCTCGCGGCCGATCACCCTGCCGGTGCCGACGCCGCAGTAGTACGGGCCCTGCGGGGCAGGAAAGCCGTCCTTCGGGAAGCCGAGCGGCGTGCCGTCGGCCTTCAGCATCGTGTACTCCTGCTCGATGCCGTAGATCATCTCGGCCTTGGCGTACTTCTTGGCGACCTTCTCGAGCGGGGCGCGAGTGTTGGTGGGGTGCGGCTTCATGTCGCTGGCGTTCAGCACGTCGCACAACACCAGAATGTTGTCGCCACCGCGCAGCGGGTCGGGACACGTGAACACCGGGCGCAGCACGCAGTCGCTGTGCTCGCCGGTCGCCTGATTGGTCGACGACCCGTCGAAACCCCAGATGGGCGGCGTCTTGCCGTCGCCCAGGATCTTCGTCTTGGAGCGCAGCAGAGGGGTCGGCTCTGCGCCGTCGAGCCAGATGTATTCAGCTTGGTAGGCCACGAAATTCCTTCGTTCTCGGGATCACGGACGCGCCGCGATCGGGACCGGGAAATAGTGCCAGCGTCGCGGTTTCGAAGCCATTGCCGAACTGTGAACGCTGTGTGAAGTTGGCCGTGAGGCAGGCCCGATGCAGGCCCGATTCAGATCGTGACGCGTTGGCCCTGGTCGAAACCGTGCACCCGTTTGATGGCCTTGTAGGCGTCGATGCGGGCCTCGGCCAACCGGTCGGCGGCGGCATGTGTCGCGATGCCCTCGGTCCGAGAGATCGCGAACACTTCGTGCATCCGCTCGTAGATCCTGGCCACCTTGGCGTTGCCGCGCTCCTTGTTGACGCCACCCCAGAGGCGGTCGGTGTCGAACACCGTGCCGCCCGCGTTGGCGATGTAGTCGGGTGCGTAGATCACGCCGCGCCGGTGCAGCTCGTCGCCGTGGCGCGGCTCGGCGAGCTGGTTGTTGGCCGAGCCGCACACGATCGAGGCGCGCAGCAGTTCGATCGACTCGTCGTTGATCGTTGCCCCGAGCGCGCAGGGGCAGTACACGTCGACGTCGGCGGCGACGACATCGGCCGCATCGATAGCCGTGGCCCCGTGTGCGGCGACCATCGCCGCGACCTTCGCCGGGTCGATGTCGCTGACCAACACGGTGGCGCCCTCGCCGACGAGGTATCCGACCATCGGCACACCCACGGCCCCGAGGCCCTGCACCACGACCCGCTTGCCGTTGAGCGATGACGACCCGAACTGCTGCTCGACGCATGCCCGCATCGCCTGCAGCACACCGAACGCGGTCGCCGGGCCGATGGGGCCGGCACCACCCGCGGACTCGGGCAAGGTGATCACGTTGCGGGTCTCGACGCGCATGTAGTCCATATCTTGCAACGTGGTGCCGACGTCTTCACCCGTCAGGTACTCGCCGCCCAAGGAATCGATGAACCGGCCGAGTGCCCGGAACAGCATCTCGCGCCCCTGCTGGCGCTTCGGGTCGCCGATCACGACGATCTTGCCGCCGCCGAGGTTGATGCCGGCCGCGGCGTACTTGTAGGTCATCCCCTTGCTCAGCCGCAGTGCGTCTTCCATCGCCGCCAGGTCGTCGCTGTACTGCCACATCCGGCACCCGCCGGCAGCGGGGCCGAGCACGGTGGAGTGGATCGCCAGCACGGCGCGCAGGCCGATGTCTTCGTTCTGGAAGCACAGCACCTTCTCGTGGCCGTTGGCGGCCATGTAGTCGAAGATCTCGGTTTTCTCCATCAGCGATCACACCTCATCGACCAAAACTTCATCGGATCGTCCAGCCGCCGTCGACCATCAACACTTCGCCGGTGACGTACGACGATGCCGCCGACACCAGGAACACCACGGGGCCGACGAGCTCCTCCGGCCGGCCGCGACGAGCCAGCGGGGTGAGATCGCGCACGGCCTGCTCCTTGGCTTCGTCGTGCTCGGCTGCGGCACCGGGCATGAACACCTCCATGTACGCGGGCGAGAAGGCGTTGACGCGGATGCCGTGCGGTGCCCACTCGAGAGCCAGCGACTTGGTCAGCATGTTCACCCCGCCCTTGGAGATGTTGTAGGCGGAGATGTTCTTCACCGCGACCTCTCCGCAGATGGACGAGTTGTTGGCGATCGCCCCGCCGCCGCCCGGGATCATCACCTTCGCGACGGCTTGGGCGAAGAAGAAGTAGGCCTTCAGGTTGACGTCGAGCACGAAGTCCCAATCGGCCTCCGTGTAGTCGATGGCAGGGGCCGCCGCGTCGACGCCCGCGTTGTTGACGAGGATGTCGATGCATCCCCACTGGCTTGCCACCTCACCGACGACCCGGTCGATCTCGCTCGTGCGCGACGCATCGCCGGGCACCACCAGGCACTCGCGCCCGGCGTCGCGGACTGCAGCGGCGGTCTCGTCGAGCTCGGCGACGGTTCGACTGGTCACGGCCACGTCGGCGCCGTGCTCGGCCAGGCCGACGGCGATGGCGCGACCGAGGCCACGACCCCCGCCGGTGACGAGGGCCTTCTTGCCGGTGAGATCGAAGAGGGCTGGCATCAGCTGGATAGTACGCAGCGCGGGAACCGCACGACCGATCCGTAGCGTCCAACACAGCATGAATCGACGTTCGTTCCTGTCTGCCGTGGCCATCGCCCCCGTGTTGGCCGCACTCGCCGCCTGTGGCGACCCCAACGTGGCCTCCGGCACCGATCCGACGACACCGGGGACTGCACCCGGTTCCGTGCCGCCTGACACCACACCTGACACCACTCCCGACACCACGACGGGTACCGCTCCTCCCACTGCTCCGGCGATCGCGCACCCCACCGGGCCCGACGATGTGGTGTTGAAGCTGTCGTACGAAGGAGGGTTCGTTGCGCCGGGCTATCTCTTCGTCAACACCCCGTCGTTGTTGGTCAGCGGCGACGGCCGGGTGTTCACGCCGGGCGTGGTGCCGGCGATCTACCCCGGCCCGCTGCTACCCACCATCATCGTGCGCAGGATCAGTGAGGACGGCATGCAGGCGTTGCTCGGCGTCGTCCAAGCCGCCGGGCTGATGGCACCGCCACCCGAGTACCCCGACCGGCACAACGTGGCCGATGCCTCCACCACGGTGCTGACGATCAACGCAGGAGCGGCGACGTTCGTGCACTCGGCCTACGCCCTCGGAATGGGCGATTCGGAGGCCGGCGTGCGCAAGACGTTGCTCGATGCCACGACCGCACTCGGCGACCTCGACAAGGTGGTCGGTGATGCGACCCTCGAGCCCGATGCTGCTTTCGTCGCCTCGACCTACCGGTTGCAAGCCCGCGCCGTCGACCCGACTGAGCTCACCGGCCAGGATCTTGCACCGACCGTCGTCGACTGGCCGGCAGGCGCTGCCGTGGTGCTGGCCGACGCGACGGAGTGCGCCCGCATCGATGCCACCGCGGTCGGATCACTGTTCATCGACGCCAAGCAGAACACCTACTTCAAGGAGGGCGATGTCGTGTATCAACTCGCCGTCGCCGGGGTACTCCCGGCCGATCCCGTGTGCTGAGGTGAGCGTGTTACTTTCGTGAGCGGGGTGTGAGCTGAAGGGGCTCGATATGCGCAAGTACGCAGCGATTGCGTTGATGATCACATCGATCGTCGTCCCGGTGGTCAGCTACGGAGCACCGACGGTCTCCGCAGCCGCGGTGCCCGGTGGGTTCACTGATGTGCAGGTGGCTACGCCGGGTGCCTCGACCGGCATCGTGGGGTTGCCCGACGGAACGGTCGTGGTGTTGGCGCAGTCCGGATCGGTGCGGTTGATCCGCAGCGACGTGATGCTGCCGACGCCGGCGTTGACCATGGGCCTGTCGCCCTGCAACGGCGGTGAACGTGGTCTGCTGGGCGTCGCGGTCGACCCCAACTTCAAGGCCAACGGATACATCTACTTGTACTTCACGCACCCCGCTACCGCGCCCGGCGGATGCGTCAACCGCGCCAGCCGATTCACGATGACCGGCGACGCCATCGACCCCAACAGTGAGGTCGTGCTGGTCGACAACATCTCGTCGAACGCCGGCAATCACAACGGTGGCGATCTGGAGATCGGCGGCGACGGTTACCTCTACATCTCGGTGGGCGATGCCGGCGCCGATCCGCGTGCTGACTCGAGCCCCAACGACGCGGCACAAGACGTCAGCTTGCTCAACGGCAAGATCCTGCGCGTCGTGCCGTCGACCGGCGACCCCGCCCCCGGCAACCCGACCAGCGGGCCGGGCACGGCCAGTTGCCGCGTGCGCGGCAACACCGCCTCGACACCGACGACTCAGTGCCAAGAGCTCTACGCCTGGGGGCTGCGCAACCCGTTCCGGTTCTCGTTCGACCCCAACACCGGGCCTGATCGGTTCTTCATCAACGACGTCGGCCAGAGCACCCACGAAGAGATCGACGTCGGTGGAATCGGGCTGAACTACGGCTGGCCGATCCGCGAGGGCTTCTGCCCACTCGGCGTGCCCGCTCCCTGCGCCCCGGCTGACTCGGCCTCGGGCTTCACCGATCCGATCACCGACTACCCGCGCACCGTCGGTCAGGTCATCACCGCCAGCGCCTTCATCCCCAACGGTCATTGGCCGGCCCAGTTCGACGGCGGCTATCTGTTCGCCGACGCCGGCAGCGGCAACATGTTCCTGCGCCGTGCGGATGGTTCGATCGACTACAACGCGCCGTTCGCCAGCGGCGTCGGCGGCATCGCCGACATGGCGTTCGTCACGACCGGCGACAGCATCGCCCTCTACTACACGCTGACCGGCGGCACCGTCCGCAAGATCACCACACCGCCCACCACGTTCACACCCCCCGGCGCGCTGGCGTTCACCGCAGCGCCCGTGGGGACTCGGGTGCTCGATACGCGGACACCCGCCGCGGGTGCCAAGCCGATGCGTGCCGGCACCACGAGGTACCAGTTGATGGGTGTCAACCCGGCCGTGACCAAGGCCGTGCTGGTGAACTTCGCGTTCGTCGGGCCCAGCACGCCCGGGTATCTCACCGCGTGGGCAGGTCGCAGCGGGCGACCATTGGCCTCCAACCTCAACGCCGCGCCCGGGGAGGTCGTTGCCAACTCTGCCGTCGTGCCGGTCGATGCCAGCGGCGGCATCTTGCTGTACGCGTTCTCGACCGCGGACGTCGTGATCGACGTGCTCGGCTACTTCAACGTTGCACCGGCCGCGGTCAGCGCCGGTCGGTTCGTCGCCGTGCCTCCGACCCGCATCGCCGACACGCGTGATCCGTTGTCGGCGACCAATGAGTTCACCCGAGGTGTCGGACCCGTGTTCCCGTTCGTGCGTGTGCCCGTTGCGGGGCGAGGTGGTCTGCCTGCTGCGGCTCAGATGGACGCCGCGGTGCTGGTGGTCACGGCCGTCACGCACCCCGACAATGGCGGTGGGTACCTCACCGCCCAGCCGGGTGGGGCTCCGTTCGCCGGCGCGTCGTCGAACCTGAACACCAGCGGGTTGGGAGACATCCGCGCCAACCTCGTTGTCGTTCCGGTCGCTGCTGATGGCACGGTCGACTTCCATACCCTGTCGATCCCCGACGTGGTCGTCGACGTGGCCGGATACTTCACGTCGTCGGCCGTGACGGCCGCTACAGCCGGTCGGTTCCATGTGATCCAACCGTTCCGCGAGGTCGACACGCGCTTCGGTGTCGGGTTCGGTCGCTTGCTGGGCCAGGCCTCGGGCACGATCGATCCCGTCAGCGTGCCGGCCAACGCCCAGGCGATGGCACACACCATCACCATCGTCGACAACGCTGCGGCAGGGTTCGTCACGCCGTACCCGGGCGGCGCACTGCCGTTGGTCAGCGCCGGCAACACCAATGCTGCCGGGCAGATCCACGCGGTGCTGTCGTTCACCCAGTTGAGCCCAGCACCGGCGAAGATGAGCTACTACACGCTGATGCCGACCGACCTCGTCGTCGACACTCCCGGCTACTTCGAAGGCGGCTGATCGCTAGCCTGCACGGTGTGGCCAGCTTGCGCATTGCTCTCGCCCAGTTGAATCCCAAGGTCGGCGACCTCGATGGCAACGTCGCCAAGATCGTTGCGGCCTACGACCAGGCAGAGGCTGCCGGTTGCGACATCGTGGCCTTCGCCGAGTTGGCCATCACCGGGTACCCGCCCGAGGATCTGGTGCTGAAATCCGGCTTCGTCGCCGACAACCTCGAGGCGTTGGCGAAGGTGGCCGCGCACACCGGTCGCTGCGCCGCGGTCGTGGGGTATGTCGCCGCCGACCGCGACATCTACAACGCCGCGGCGATGTGCGCCAACGGCGACGTGCTGGGGACCTATCGCAAGCGCCTGCTGCCGAACTACGCCGTGTTCGACGAGGCCCGCTACTTCACGCCGGGCGGTGCCAGCGACCCGTACGAGTTGTATGTGATCGGTGGCGTGAAGGTCGGCATCAGCATCTGTGAAGACGTGTGGAGCCCGACGGGTCCGTTGGCCGAGCAGGCGGCCGGTGGGGCCGAGCTCAACATCAACATCAACGGCTCGCCCTACCACTTCGACAAGGCGTCTGATCGCGAGCGCATGTTGGCCACGCGTGCGGCAGATGCCAGTTGCGCGCTGGTCTACGTCAACCAGGTGTGTGGGCAGGACGAGTTGGTGTTCGACGGTGGCTCGATGGTGTTCGACGCAGACGGTCGTCTGGTGGCGCGTGCCGCGCAGTTCGTCGAGGAGGTGCTGATCACCGACGTGCACATCGAGCCGGTGTACCGCAAGCGGTTGCTCGACCCGCGGGGCCGGCGTACCGAGGTCGAGATGCCGCTGGTTCACGTCTCCGAGGGCTCGCTCGGGCGCGAGATCACGCCGCTCGTGGCCAGAATCGCCTCCAAGCTGGCACCGGCTGCGGAGTTGTACGAGGCCTTGGTCTTGGGCACGGGCGACTACGTACGCAAGAACGGTTTCACCGACGTCGTCATCGGCCTGTCTGGTGGGATCGACTCGACGATCGTGGCGTGCATCGCCGTGGATGCCCTGGGTGCCGATCATGTGCATGGCGTGTCGATGCCGTCGCGGTATTCCAGCGACGGCTCCAGGACCGATGCGGCCGATCTGGCGCAGGCGCTGGGCATCGACTTCCGCACGATCGCGATCGAGCCGGCGTTCAGCGCCTACCTCGACATGACCAGCGAGTCGTTCGCCGGCAAGCCGGCCGATCTCACCGAAGAGAACCTGCAGAGCCGCGTCCGGGGAACGACCTTGATGGCGTTGTCGAACAAGTTCGGCTGGATGGTGTTGACCACCGGCAACAAGAGCGAGCTGGCCGTTGGTTACTTCACGTTGTACGGCGACTCGGTCGGTGGGTACGGCGTGATCAAGGACGTGTTGAAGACCCGCGTCTACGACCTGTGCCGGTACTACAACGAGCGCGCCGGGCGCGAGATCATCAGCGAAAGCGTGATCACCAAGCCGCCGTCGGCCGAGCTGCGCCCCGACCAGCGTGATGACCAGAGCCTGCCGGCCTATGAGGTGCTCGACCCGATCCTTGAACTCTACGTGGAGGAAGACCGCACCGCGTCGGAGATCATCGAGCTCGGCCACGACGAGGCGATGGTGCGCCGCATCACCCGCCTGGTCGACGTGATGGAGTACAAGCGGCGGCAGTGTCCGCCCGGTGTGCGCGTCAGCGTGAAGGCGTTCGGCAAGGATCGCCGCCTGCCGATCACCAACGCCTATCGCGGCTGAAGCCGAGCGTGTGTGAGCTGGCGCCCAGCATGGGGCCGGAGTCGTCAAACGCAGGTGGCCGCCTGCACAGCGCACCGCCCTGGCCACACCCCTCGTGAATCGTCTGTGACTAAACTCGACATCGCGCCAGGGCGGTTTTCTTCACTGACGATTCACGAGGGTTTGGGGCG